>CBDUZM010000006.1:0-23014 GCA_965371685.1 uncultured Spirochaetaceae bacterium
GATTGCAAAACCTGGCCGATCTGAGTACGATATCCCATATCAGGGTCTTAAACGTAAAGCAAACAATGAAGATCAAGGCGCCCATCGATAAGAATCTCCCTCGTAGAATGCAGGTAATCTCAACAATAACCATTATATTAAAAAATAGAGGCGTTTTTCAACCGTTTCTTGACACAGTCTGATTACTGCTTGACAAGGCGGGTGTGATTTGTTACGTTCAATAAATCACTGAAAACCAATCGATTGGAGGTAATGAATATTGTCCTTAAACGGATCTGCTGCAAAAAGGAATAGACAAAACAAAACAAGACACTGGAGAAACAAGGTGCTCAAGAGTGAAGTCAGAACTCTGAGAAAGCGCCTGTTTTCCTCGATTGAAACAAAAGCAAAAGAGGAAGCAGAGGCAAGCTTCAAGAAGCTTTCGAGCCTGTTGGACAGCTGTGCGGGTAAAGGAATATTTCATAGAAATACTGTTGCCAGGAAAAAATCCCGGCTTCAGCGTCTTTTAAATACACTCGCGTAGATCAGGAGTCGAGATGACTGGAAATAAATTGACAAAAGCGGAAATAATTGACAGTATTTATGAAAACACCAGTTCCAACCGCAAAGATATTCATCAAATATTTGATTTCATATTTGAAGAGATAAAGAATGGGCTGGCGGACGATAAAGTAGTCGAGTTGAGGGGATTCGGAACTTTTGAGATCCGCCTAAGAAAGGGGCGAGATAAAGCAAGAAACCCGAAAACCGGTAAAATATTTCCTGTCAGCAATCATGGTGTGGCTGCATTCCGCTCCGGTCAGGAGCTTAAAAAAATCGCCTGGCCCATGAGAAAATAGGTGGCTGTCATTTCCCGGGTACTGTCTGCCTTACAACCTCTGGAAAAAAAAAGTAAAGTTAGGCTGATACTTGAAGAAATCCTCTTACTCCTGCTCTCTGTTTTTCTTTTCGCTTTTGCTTTTCCAAACTTTCTCTACAAATGGGGATGGTTCCCCTTTGCCTACGTGGCAATCGTACCCGCTTTTATCGTAATTCATCGTTCGGGATGGATCCGGATTTTTTTATACGGTTTTTTCTATGGATTCGCCTGTTATGCTGTTTTCAATTACTGGCTTGTGACCTGGAGTGCCTGGGGAATATTTGTCGTTCCACTGATATATGCAGGCTACTTCTTCATTTTCTTTCCCATCTTGAAACTGATCGATGATCTCTTCCCCAAATATGGATTTATTCTTCAAGCGGTTGCCTGGGTGGGATATGAGTGGCTGAGGACCCAGGCCTTTCTCGGTTATCCATACGGAATACTGGGATATTCACAGTATCTGTTTCTTCCCCTGGTTCGGAGCGCTTCTTTAGCCGGAATTTGGGGTGTTACACTGCTTGTGATTTTTCCCTCCGCGTATATCGGAAGTCTCTTCAGAAATGGTGTCGGAAGTATAAGAGCCGAATTTACCAAAAGAAAAATATCGGCTGTAGTGTATATTGCCTTGTTTGCTATGGCTGTGATTTTCGGTTTAGCGACAAAAGTGGATCTGAGTGAAACGAAAACATGGCGGGTTGCTCTTGCCCAGCTGAATATCGATCCCTGGAGAGGAGGCGATCCTACCTACGAGAAATCGCTGAATATTCTCATCCACCTGAGTAATCAGGCGAAGAAGGAGAATCCGGATATTATTGTCTGGTCGGAAACAGCATTTGTCCCTAGCATTGAGTACCATACCAGGTATAGAGAGAATACCCACAGATACCAGATCGTTCGAAGACTGAAGGAATTCCTCGAGAAAGAAAAAATCACCTACTTGATTGGCAACAACTACAGAGAAAAAAAGCTTCTCCACACCGGTGAAGAATCGGAACGGAGTTACAACGCCGCCGTGTTTTTTCGCGAGGGAGAGGTCGTCGATATTTACCGTAAACTTCACCTGGTACCTTTCAGTGAGCATTTCCCCTATAAGGGGCTTCTCGGCTGGATGAGGGACTTTATAAGTGGAATGGATGTACATTGGTATGATAAAGGTACTCGTTACGTGGTTTTTGAAGACAAAGGCGTCAGGTTTTCAACTCCCATCTGTTTTGAAGATTCCTTAGGATATTTAAACCGCAATTTCGTGAGAGAAGGAGCGGATGTTCTCGTCAATATAACAAACGATTCCTGGGCAAACTCCGTGGTCTGTGAAATACAGCATGCGGCAATGTCAGTTTTCAGAACCACTGAAAACAGGCGGTCTCTTGTGAGAAGCACCAACAGCGGTATAACATGTGCGATAGATCCCAATGGACGTGTCATAGACATGATTGAACCTTTTACAGAGGGCTATCTTGTGGTTGATGTGCCGGTTGTCAGGGATGAAACAACCCTTTACACGCTGTGGGGAGATTGGCTGGGATATACCGCTCTCCTGGTAGGGCTTGCCGGAATTGCAGTTGGATTTGCCCGCCGTTTAATTCGAAGATATCGGCGAAACATCTAATTTCAATTAATGTGCTGTTCCGATTGACAATATCTGTTAAGTTTAGGAAAATATGATGATAATGAAAGAAAAAGATAAGATACTTATAGTGGACGACGAGCCTACAAATCTCGAATTCTTCAACGTCATGCTCAGTAAACTCGGGTTTGACATAGAGCAGGCGGAAAGCGGTGAAGAAGCCCTGGAAAAGCTTAAAACTTATCAGCCGGATCTGATAATACTTGACAATATCATGCCCGGATTGACCGGCTGGGAGGTTACGAAGCTTTTAAAACATGATAATCAATACATGGACCATAAAGATATACCCATAATCATGTTTTCCGCAATGGATTCCGTGGAAGACAAAATAGAGGGTTATGATCTGGGGGTAGAAGACTACATTACCAAACCGTTCAACTTCTCGGAAGTCCTGGCAAGAATACGTGCTGTTCTTCGAAGCAGGGAGCTGTCGCAGCAGGTAGGAAGGAGAGAACGTAGAATTGCTGTCGTCGAATCGTTGAACAATTCCCTGATATTTTTTACCCAGCACATACGTAAACCGATAGATAAGCTTCTCGAAACTGCTCAAAATGTCGATACAGGAAATAGAGAGCAGGTAAAAGAACTTATAAAGCTGATAGAAAAGGAAGCCAGGGAAATATTAGCCACTTTAAACGGGCTGGAAGATGAAATCGAAGAGCTGACAAGCAAACAGAGCCGGTTACGTGAAGGCGATCTAACCCTGGAAGACCTGGATAGTAAGTTCAGGAAGCATTTTAAAGATAGCGATGTAGAAGAGAAATGATAAGCGAGACAAAAAAAAAGGTATTAGAGTTTTTTACAGAGGGACGGCAGCACTATAAACTCATGAATTTTAAAGAGGCAGGAATTTCGTTTTCCAAAGCCTTGAAGCTGGATCCGGAAGACGGCCCTTCAAAGGTCTATTACGTGCGCTGTAAACACTATGTTGAAAATCCACCGCCCGAGGATTGGGACGGTGTGTTCGTCATGAAAACAAAATAGATAGGATACCCCATGCCGAAAGTAAACGATCTCAAGGTCATCGAAACCATTACAACGACTCTGGGCAGCGAGACGAACTTCAGCGGAACTATGAAGTTTCAGTCTTCTCTGAAAATAAATGGAAATTTTCAAGGTAAAATCATATCTCCCGGTTTCCTGTACGTTGAAGAAGGCGCTGTTATTAATGCTGATATAAATGTCGGATCCGTCGTTATTGGCGGTTACGTAAAAGGTAATGTAGAGGCGAGAGAGAAGCTCGAGCTGCTACCTACCGGTCAACTCTATGGGAATGTAAGAACAGCCAAGTTGAAGATCGCCGATGGAGTAGTTTTTGAAGGTAAGTGCGAAATGATAAGAGATGAACAGAACATCGATATTTTTTCCGATAGGGTCGATGAAATAAAGAAAAAAGTGAAGAATATTTGATCGACGCAATCATAATATCCGTTGGCACAGAGCTTACGGAAGGTAAGGTACAGGATTCTCACACTCGATTCATTACATCCCACTTGAAGCGGTTGAACATAAAGGTGAAAGTTTGCCTGTTAGTACCTGACGATGCCGAATCCCTTACGTTAGAGCTGAACCGGTTTGTAGGAAAAGTCGATATCCTTATCGTTACCGGCGGTTTGGGTCCCACGATGGATGATATTACATCTTCCGTTATATCTGCTGCTTTAGGAGTGAAACTTATTTTCAGGAATGAGGTATGGGAAACCATCGAAAGAAGATATTCCGTGCGAACTATACCTGAGTCCAACAGAAAACAGGCTCTCATCCCTGACGGATTTGAAATTATTGAGAATCGATTGGGAACGGCGCCCGGTTTTTGGGGTAGAGTAAAAAAAACATTAATTTTATGCCTTCCCGGACCGCCTCGAGAGCTTCAACCTATGTTTAATGATGAAGTGCTTCCCCTATTGTTGTCTTCCTTCCACCATTCTCCTGTTGAAGAGCTATCTTGCTCGATTTTTACGGTATCCGAATCAAAACTCGAACAGGTCCTGCAGGAGCTTGGAGGCGGCGCCATCACCTGGGGAACGAGAATCGATGAGGATCGTATTGCTCTTACGATCAAAGGTGATACCGAAGAGAGCAGGCGAGAGCTTTTCAACGCAGTGAAGTCAAGGCTGGGCGCATATTGGGTACGCGAGGGGAATTCGCAGCCTACTGCCTTGCTGCATAAAGCTCTTCGCGACCGTAGAATGACCCTGGCCGTTGCGGAATCCTGTACAGGAGGACTTCTCAGTAAAGCTATAACAGATTTACCCGGGAGCTCGGATATTTTCCTCGGCGCTTGTATAACCTATTCCAATAAATCAAAAGCGGACCTTCTTCGTATTGAGACAGAGCTTATCGAAAAAGCCGGTGTAGTTTCCCGCGAAGTGGTAGAAGAAATGGCCGGGAGAGTGGCTGAGTTGTTCGGCGCCGATTTAGGTATAGGTATTTCCGGCATTGCCGGGCCTTCCGGCGGAACCGTGGAAAAACCTGTGGGATCCGTTTGGATCGCCGTAAAGAACAGCGGGGGCGAAGGAGTGAGCGAGTGCTTTCATTTTTCCGGCGCCCGGGCTTCGGTAAGAAGAAAAGCGGCGATCACGGCTGCAGTAATGGCGGAGCAGTATATATTAACAAAAAGGAAATAGCTTGACATTGGCTGCTATGGGCGATATACTTACTGTACTGGTAAGTATCAAGCCGTATAATTCCTTTGCCAAGAATAAACCTTTCTACATATATAAATCACTTTTAAACGGAGATAAGGGATGTCAGAAATCCAGAGCAAGCAAACTCCTGCACAGAATCAGGATCGTGTAAACGGAGAAGTTTCCAACGGTGAGAATGGCGGAAAAAAGGTCAGCATTACGAAACGCAGGCCAAAAAGAAAAAAAATTCGGGTAGAACTGATAAAAGATATCTCGAATGGTAAAAAAGACAGCGAGGATTCAACGGCTGTTCAGGAATTGGAACAACCCGATCAGGAGGACTTATCCAACGGGAGTCTCAAGACAGAAGAGGTCTCCGACAACGACCTGGACAAGACAGACATAGTTGAGCAGAAACCTGTAGAGCTTCCTGCTGCCTCTAAAACCGAATCGGAAGAGACTCGGATTCATATCAACGATCTGACCGGTATGAACATGACTGAGCTTCGCGAAATGGCCAGGAATTTACAGATCGTTCATGAAAAATTAATTTCCATGAAGAAGCAGGAGCTCATTTTTTCCATTCTAAAGGCCCATACAGACCGCAATGGTGTTATTTTCGCTTTCGGTGCCCTGGAGATACTTCCAGATGGATACGGTTTTTTACGCTCACCTCATTACAGCTATCTGCCGGGTCCTGATGATATATATATATCACCTTCCCAAATTCGTCTTTTTAATTTAAAGACCGGCGATACAGTGGCCGGACAGATCCGATCTCCTAAAGAGAGCGAAAGGTTTTTCGCCATGCTCAGGGTGGAATCGGTGAATATGGACGAGCCAACTGATGCACAGACGAGGATACCCTTCGAGAATTTAACTCCTCTCTTTCCGGAAGATAGGCTCAATTTGGAGTATAAACCTGAAGTCGCATCCACCCGCCTGATCAATCTTTTCTGCCCGATAGGAAAAGGTCAGCGCGGCCTGATCGTATCTCCCCCGAGGACTGGGAAGACTATTATCCTTCAGCGTATAGCGAACGCTATTGCCAAAAACAACCCGGAGGTGTTCGTATTTGTGCTTCTCATCGATGAAAGGCCTGAAGAAGTGACTGACATGCAGCGTAATGTGGACGGCGAAGTTATCGCTTCCACGTTCGATGAACAACCAAGCCGTCATGTCCAGGTGGCTGAAATGGTACTGGAAAAGGCGAAAAGACTTGTGGAGCATAAAAAAGATGTAATTATTCTTCTCGATTCGATCACACGTTTAGCCCGGGCATACAATCAGACGGTTCCGACTTCCGGTAAGATTCTTTCAGGTGGTGTGGATTCCAACGCCCTTCACAAGCCCAAACGATTTTTTGGAGCTGCAAGAAATATAGAGTATGGCGGCAGCCTTACGATAGTTGCCACTGCCCTTATAGAAACGGGAAGCCGTATGGACGAGGTTATTTTCGAAGAGTTCAAAGGTACGGGTAACATGGAGGTTCATCTGGACCGAAGATTATCTGACAGAAGGCTCTATCCGGCAATAAATATCAAGAAATCCGGTACTCGAAAAGAAGAGCTTCTTCTCACCGAGGAAGAGCTCAACAAGATGTGGGTGCTTCGTAAGGTTATCAACCCAATGGATGATGTAGAAATTATTGAGCTGCTTATTGACAGAATTAAAAAATCGAAAAATAATAGTATGTTTTTAAAGTCTATGAATACCAGTGGGATTTCCACGGAATAAATAGAGGAGATAAGGCAAATGAAAAAGGGAATACATCCTAAGTATGAAAAAACATCGATTACCTGTGTATGCGGGAATGTTATAGAAACACGATCCACGGCAAAGGATATTAACATAGAAATTTGCTCAAATTGCCACCCTTTTTATACCGGTAAACAGAAGCTGGTGGATACTGCGGGAAGAGTCGAGCGGTTCAAGAAGAAATATAATATCAAGAATTAAATTCCGAAGGAAGATGTTCTTCTGCCTCTCGCTTCCATCGGTACAAGAAATTAAGAGCTTCGAGCGGTGTTATACTATCTAAATTTAGACCTTTTATCTCGTTATAAAGTAAATCTTTAGGAGAAAAAAGTCCGGGCTGCTGCGGCATCTCTTTTTCGGAATATTTTTTTGATTGAAAGGATTCAATTCGTGCGGCGAGTTTATTTAAAATATTTTTCGCATTTTCCGTGACACTTTCCGGCAGTCCAGCGAGCTGTGCAACGTGAATGCCGTAAGAGTTATCTGAGGAACCGGTCTTAATTTTTTTCAGAAATATTATTTCGCTGTCCTTTTCAATGACATCCATGCAAAGATTCAGCAAATTTTTATGTTTCAGTGATGTCAGCTCATGGTAGTGGGTGGCAAAGAGGGTTCGGGCTTTGATTTCATTTAGGATGAATTCCGACACCGCCCAGGCGATAGCGAGGCCGTCGTTTGTGCTGGTGCCTCTCCCGATTTCATCCATTATCAGCAGGCTTTTAGCCGAAGCGGATCTGAGGATATTTGCAGTTTCGTTCATTTCCACCAGAAAGGTTGACTCTCCACGGGCCAGGTTATCCGTAGCGCCGACCCGGCAGAATATCATGTCAGAAAGTCCGATATGCGCCTCCTGAGCCGGAACGAAAGAGCCAATCTGTGCCATGAGCGAAATAAGAGCCACTTGCCTGAGATATGTGGATTTTCCTGCCATATTAGGTCCCGTTAGAAGCATAAAATTCCCCGCTTTTCCGCCCAAATGTACGTCGTTGGGTACGAAAGCGCTTGAAGGAAGATTCGCCTCGACTACGGGATGCCTTCCCGCCAGTATTCTAATTTCCGTGTCTACGGAGAGAACCGGCTTGCAATAGCCGTGGACAGTAGCAGAGAAGGCGAAGGCTTCAAGGACATCTATTTCCGCGATAAACTCGGCTGTGCGTATGAGAAGAGATATATTTTGTTTTACTGTGTCACGCACGTCGAGAAAAAGACGTTTTTCCATCTCGATAATCTGTTCCGATGCATTAGTCATGTCCGATTCAATTTCGGTGAGCCTGTCGCTGGTAAAGCGTTCGCTGCCTACCAGAGACTGCCGTCTAATAAAGTAATCGGGGGTAAGAGCGAGATTTGACTTTGTAACTTCGAAGAAGTATCCGATAATTCGGTTATATCGCAGCTTGAGTGAAGCGATGCCTGTCTTTTCTCTCTCCTCCTCGAGCAGCTTTTCCAAAATTCCCCTGGAGTTCTCTTTCATTCCCCGCAGTCTGTCCAGCTCTGCATTAAAACCGGTCCTTATAAGGTTTCCTTCGGTCAGGAGGATAGAGGGTTCTTCCGCTATCGAACGTTCCAGGAGCTCTTCCAACGATGCTATATCCGGAATTTTCTTTCTTAGGTCTTCTAGATAAGGCTTTAACTCTGAAAAAGTTTCCAGTATTCGATATATATCCCTTATTCCGCGGAGGGAAGATTTTATCGAGAGTAGGTTCTTGGCATGGGCCCGATCCATTGCCACTTTTGATGCGAGTCTTTCCATATCCAGGATTTTTCCAAGGATTTCCCGCAGGTTTGACAGGAGAATCTGGTTTCGATAGAAGAATTCCACCCTCTCATGCCGTGCTTCGATCTTTTTTCTCTCCATCAGGGGGTTGAGTATCCAGCGTTTGAGCTTCCTGCTCCCCATGGATGTTCGGCAGTAATCAAGAACCTCTAAAAGGGTGTATCGCCTGCTGCCGTCCTGGAGATTGTGAATGAGCTCGAGATTCCGTTGGGTCGATTCGTCTAGTCCCATATATGATGAGTCCCTGTAAACATTGAGCTCTTTAAGGTGCGGAAGGAGACTCCTGGAGGTTGTTTGGATGTATTCCAGTATAACGCCGGCTGCGATTATTTCGGGTGCTTCATCATTTAGACCATACCCTTTCAAATTACTTACTCCGAACTGGTTTTCCAGGGTTCGTCTTGAGCTTTCCAGGTCGAAATTCCAGTCAGGGAATCTGTTCAGAAAGAGTCCGTCCTTTTCATGAAGTAGGCTTTGAAGCTCCCCGTCTTCTTCAAGGAGAGATTCCTGAATTATGATTTCTCTCGGAGACAGACCGAAAAGCTCCTGCTTTATTTTTTCGATTCTATTTTCAGAAGAGAAGGAAGTGGCATAGAACTCTGCGGTTGAAAGGTCTATATAGGCAAAAGAGACATGCTCTCCGTGTTGACCGATAGCCGCCAGGAAGTTGTTGCTGTTTCTTTCCAGCAGGTTCTCATCGACCACCGTGCCGGGAGTGATAACTTCAACGACCTCTCTTGTAGCCAATCCCTGCCCCGGTTTGGGAAGGTGAGTCTGCTCGCATACGGCGATTTTTTTTCCCGCTTTCAACAGCCGGGCGATGTAATTCTGGGCTGCGTGATAGGGAATGCCGCACATGGGAATCCCGCTCCGTTGAGTGAGAGTAATATCAAGCAGGGAAGAGATTTCCTTTGCATCGTCTTCGAACATCTCATAGAAATCTCCCATTCTGAAGAAAAGTACTTCGTTTTTGTGCTGCTGTTTGATCCTCCTGTACTGGAGCATCATGGGAGTCGCCTGGATCATGGAGGAGTGTAATCTTTGCCGATTCTCGCGAATAAATATGCTAACACCCTTTCGGTGATGTCTACCTCGGCTGCTATAAACAGCGGAGCGATCGTTCTCCTATCCAGGACCAGGCTGAAGCCGTCACGTATAGCGATGAACTCGATGGCATCTATCAGCTCTAGCTGGAAATCGTAATCTTTAAGCGCCGCGATCCGGTCATTGTACTGCTTGGACCTGATACTCTTGAAGTCGCGAAGAAACTGCTCTCTTTCATGTATCTGATCTTCCAGGCTCAGCACCAGGGAGTCGTTCTTCGATTTCTGGGCGTCCAGCTTCCGGATTTTCAGCTCATCGATCTCAGAGGTGTACATGATGATTTCGGCTCGAATGGTGCTGCTGAAATCTTCCAAGTCCCTGACCGACTTGGACTCGGCAAAGTAGACCTCATAGATGCGATTAGAATCTATAATACCTATATTGAAAATGTCTTTCTGTGCATACAGGACGTATCCTGAGATTATAAGTAATATAGCTATTAAGGTTTTTTTTCTATTCAGCATTTTTCGCCTCCACAGTTACTTTGTTCTCGCTGCAGGATTATGTATGAGCGGCATTAGAATCCTCCCGGCCTGGTAAAGGAGAGGACGAATTTTAGATTGAGAGGTCCTATCGAAAAATCTCCGTCGCGCCAGTCGAGTTTCCCATCGGTTATTTTAAAATTTTGTGCCAGGTAAATTCTAATGGGAAGCCCCGGCATTGTCAAACGCAGTCCTCCCCCGAAGCTGAAGTAAAAATCTTCGATAGACATGGCTTTCATCAGCTCTGTCTCAGGCCATGCTCCGGCTGCATCGAAGAACCATGTCCACCAGAGGTATTGCCGTATGATCGGGCTCCGCAGCTCGATACTGCTGTCCCAAAGCGCTCGATACGAAGCATTGAACGGCCAACCCCTGGCTATGCTCATGCCGTCAATGGCGAGCATGTCCTGTGTTCCGATTACCTCTGTACCGCCGAAAGTGGGAAGGAGAAAGGAGACGGCTGAATGAGCGGCAAGGATCATTTCGAAGTCAAAATTTTCACCTGCAGGAACACTGTAAAGTTTCAAGAATGCCTCACCCCTGGTTTGCAGCTTGATATAGTCCCGGGAACCCATTAAAAAACCACCTGTAAATCCAATATACTCGGAGAGATAATAACCCCTTGTGGGATTATAGAAAATATCCCTGTTGTCCCAATAAAAGGTTGTACCCCAGGTGTTAATAAAATTCCAGTTGTCCAGATTTTCCCGTACGGTTTTACTGTACGGTCTAAATAAAGCGGGATCATACCTGAGGTAAGTCGAGGTGATTGATAGTCCGGTATTGGCGCCAAGCCTGCCCGCCGCAGTTCTCATGAAGTAAGATGTGTTGACGGCTAAAGAGATGTCTAAAGAGTCGTAATCCATGGTGGACATCAAAGGTATATCCAGGCCTTCAGCGAGGGCGTTTTCATATTCTTCGAGACTGGTGAACGGATCGGGCACGTCCACATCGGTGAAAAAAGGCGGCATGTTGTCCTGGTAAACATTCTTTATAACGTTGTGATAGAATGAAAGAGAAGTGCCGCCGCCCCAATCTTTGCCGAAAAGGTAATTATCCTGAAAATTGAAGGATAAGCCCTGTTTGATAACAGATGCTTCCAGGTCAAATCCCAGGGTCCGCCCGCTGCCGAGAAAATTTTTGTCAGACCAGCCAACCGATCCGGAAAGAGGGAAGTCTCCCCCGGAAAAAGAGAATGCGAACCGGAAATCAGCCCAACTTTGCTCTTCCAGCGAAATTATGCAATCCACCAGGCCTTCTGTGCTGCCTCTGACCGGTGTAATGTCGATACTGGAAAAATACTGAAGATTGAGGAGATTGTGCCAGCCCTCATAGATCTTTTCCCTGTTGAATATGTCGCCTTCCGCAAAAGGTAGCTCCCTGAGTATGACGTAATTCCTGGTTTTCTCGTTCCCCTGGAGGACGATGTTCTCTATATGAGATTTCCCCTTTTCATTGATGACCAGATGGAATGATATGATCTTTTTTTCTTCATCCCGTGTATCCTGGCTGTCGAACAGAGTCTCGAGATACCCGTTGTTCATATAAAGCCCGACGATTCTCTGGAATGCGCCGTCTACTTTCTGCATATTGAGGATTTCTCCCTGCTTTAAACGTATGAGTTCCTCTATCTGTTTATCCCGGAAAACCTTATTGCCCTCGAATGTAATGCCGCCGTAACTGTACTGCCCCCCTTCCTCGATGTAGAATGTTATGATCAGGTGATTTCGATTGTTTTCTTCATCGTACTCTTCAGCCATCTCGACGTTCAGGACCCGGGCGTCAATGAAACCGTTTTTGCGGTAGTACTCGGCAATCAATTGTTTGTCTTCCTCGAGCATGCTCTCCCTGAAATTACCCGCGCTGAATAATGACTGCCCCTTGGTTTTGATAATCCGTCTCAATGTGCTGCCGGATACATAGCTGTTCCCTGAAAAGAGTATCTCTTTAATCTTGGTCTCTCTCCCTTCAATAATGTGGAAAGTGACCTTTACCTCGTTTTGCTCTTCATCCAGATCAATTTCTCCGTGGACTTCTACATCGGGAAAGCCTTTTTCCAGGTAGAGCCGGCGGATGCTTTCCGCATCAAGATTAACCTGAGACCGGGTGATGAAATCTCCCTGTTTGAGGAGTATTTCTTCCAGGATTGTGGCTTTTGAGATACTTGCATTGCCTTCCAATATTATCTCTGTGAGATAGGGTCTTTCTTTTACCGTGAACTCAATAATTACATTATTCTTTTCTTCGTTTCCCGGTTTTGCGTCTGCTATAATCTCATCAAAGAAATCAAGCTCATATAATTTTGCCTGAACTTCATAGAAGATATCGTATGTAAAGGGTTTATCGATATATGGTCTTACGATGGGACGCAGCTCGTTCAGTGATACGGTATCGAGACCCAGGAAGCTGAAATCCTCGATCGGTTTATTTATATACCATTCATCATTTTCCTGCGTTGTCAGAAAGAGCAGGGGAGATAAAATAAACATAATAATAATAAGTGCTCTTTTCATGGATTCTCCTTGTAAATGTGTAAATTTCTAATAAGAATACCGCCACCTGAATGTCAGCCGGTTATCTCGAAGAACAAGATCGTCAAGGCTGTTACCGGTGGGACTTAAGACCCATTCCAGATCGAAAAAAGGAGTAGGCCATTCCAAGCTAATAAACATTTCCGACTGCAGTCCCCAATTTCCACCCTCCTTGAGCCGAAAGAGCATTTCCAGGAAAAGGTCGTTGCCAATATATTTACCAAAGGTAATAGTAGTATTGTCCAGATACCCCTCGAGAGAAGTCGGCGCCACCGGGGAAGATGCTTGACCGGAACCGAGAAGTATTCTGCCCAACTCCGTGCCCTGTATATTTCCAATTATCATATTCTGTATTACCTGGGTCCGTATGGAAAAGAGGTCCAATCCGAGGGCGTCACGCACACTCTGTTCAAAGGGCTTAAGTATACCGAAGTGACTCAGTATATCTGTGGAAAGAACCACTGCAGCTCCGATCCCGGATTTTTGGTCTATCTGTTCCAGTATGGGACCTCCCAGCAGAGCAATAATCTCGATATCGCTTTTATTGGGCTCCGATGCAAATCTTGGTGAAAATTCGCTTAGCTTATTGTTTTCAACAATCAGATAGATTTTGACTTCCTCGTTGTTTTCGTCTCTCTCTCTGATTTCCGAACGAACGGATATCCGTGGATCGAAGTAATCCAGGTTTTCATTAAACTGAATCATGCCCTCCTTCAAATAGAAACTTCGGTCGAAGTAAAAAACTTCCCCGCCCTGCAGATCAACATCCCCAAACAAAATTGTCTCTTCGGTATCGCTGTTGTAGGATATATACAGCTCGGAAGTTTTCTCTGCATAAGTTCGAATTACCGGGAACGAGACTGAAGGCCAAAGAAATTCCACCCGCTTTCCCATCTCCAACACCATTTCTACATAAAGTCCGCTTTCTTCCTCTTCTTCTTCTGTTTGCTGCTGACCGAGTGTAACTCTACAATAATTAATTTGAAGGTTTCCTTCAACCCTGGTTCCGCCCGGATCTCCCATAACGTGAGCCGATCCTCTAACATATCCGTCAGCCATGACGGGCCCGAAATCGTTTACAATGTGCAAACCTTTTTGATCCTCACAGATAAAATGCAGATCGTAGCTTTTGGGAACCCAATGACTGAAGATAAGCAGTCCATCGGCACTCAACTCCGTTTCACCAGCATTGAAACCGGGAATATTAAAAGATAGTTCCTTCTCCTGTATATAAACATCGGTGCTTATGCTTTCTGTAGCATCAGGGGCCATATGGAAGGACATGACTATGTTTTCCGCTCTCAATTTTCCGTAGAAATCCGGATCGCCGACAAAACCGGAAACGGAAAGGTCACCGTAAGCTTTTCCCTGAAGAAAGGTAAAGCTGCCGCCGGTAAATTCATTGAGAGCGGGCATATCGACTTCAAAATCTTCGACTTCTGCGACAAGAAGGTGCTTTTCAAATTTGCCCTGCACCGAGCCTCTGAGAGGATATGGATCATCCAATCTAAGATAAAACTCCCAATCGGAGGAAAGAAAACCGTGCAAAGTATTGTCCAGCCCTCCATCAAAGGAGAGGGTATTATTATCAGTAACCAGTTGAATAAGCCAGTCTCTTCTCTGTCGTCCTACAAAGTGAATATCGTTCAGGCCAAGGGTGGCAGTAATATTATGTGAAAAGATTTTTTTTGAGGAGGGCCGGTTCTCCATATCCATTTCGCCGCTTAACGCAAGGTTCATATCCAGGGCTTTTTCCAGATAACCGTTTCGGAAGTGACATCCTAACTGAAATTTTCCGGTATTGCTGTCGAACCAACCATCGCTCCGATCGATCCTGCTGCCCATATAGATAAGATCGAAGGCATCGAGATTGTATAGACCCTTAGTGTAGGTTAGAGACGTGTATATGCTGACTGGATCTTTGTTTATCCGTCCTTCGGCTAAATCCATTTCGATGCGCAAATCCGGATCGCCTATGTCTCCGTTTACATGAACAGATGCGGAAATCTCACCGCCGAAAATGAACTCCCCAAAACGCTCGATAGGGGTACTCCGGACCGAGCAGTTCAGCTCAATTTGCCGATGCAGATAGCTAAGTTCCAACTCCAGGGCCTCTTTGCTCTCTTTACCACGAAGAGATATTTGTCCTTCATAAGCCTGATATGGATTTATGCTGACCCATCCTTTTCCGTCAAGTTTCGAGTATTCATCCTGATAGCTTATATGATCAATATCAAAACGGTAATCGCTGAAGACAAGGCTTATATCCAGCGAGTTATCAGTGGATTCAAATACAGGGAGATTGTAGAAGCGGGACTTCGAAATAACAAGGCTCTTCTTCATATCCGATCCTATGAATCCAGTCGCGCTGATAGTGGCGAGTGGCGGTGTCTCGGCAAGTGGAAGAGGGAGCTTCTCTGTATTGATTTTAAATGTAACCCCGTTCTCCGCAATTGTCAGAATGCCGTCGAGTCCATAGCTGCCTGTAATAGAAATATTTCTGCCGGAAGTGTAGCTTCCCCGGATCTGGTACGGTATCCCTTCGATCAGGAGAGAGCTTGAGAAGCGCATTTGATCTGCAGTCTCTGTCAGGATACTCATATCTCCTCTTATCTCATAATCTTCCCAGAGAACGCTGAGTCGTTCGACCTCTACTCCCCTGTCGTTTATGCAGAGAGACATACCGGCGGAGTTGTGTTCATCTTCGAGGTCTTTAATCATAATATTGGGAGCATAGAGAGAGAACTGCTTAAAATCTGTATCCATTTCAAAGTGAGCAGACAGAGACAGCCTTGAAATAGGCGGATTGATCTTTGGATAAGATCTGTCGAGAGAGGAGAGAAAACTGTATAGAGTATCTACAGGGAAACTTACAAGTCGTCCGTTCAACGCGAGCCCGGGATTTTCATCAAATTGAATTCTACCTTCTGTCTTCAATGAACTGCCGTCGGGGGCGCCGGCCAGATCCGCACTTAAAGTGAATTCGATGCTGCTGCTTTTCGATATAATGCCGCCATCAGGCGATATGTCCAGTGAAATGTTCATGAAAGAAGTTTCTCCGAGGATGAACCTTTCACCGTGCAGAGTCAAACCTGTTCTATGCCGCTCTACTTCGAGGGATGCACTGAAAGATTTGTTATTTAAAACTTCTACATCGGAAAGTTTTAAAATACCACGGGGAAACATATTCTCAAAAATTATATCCCCTTTGAAGTAGAGTGAACCCATTTCCGATTCAAGAAGGAGAGGATTAAAGGCAAGCTTTCTGCCGTCACCAAAAAAAGAGGATTTAAGGTGTAAGTCGACGGGAAGCTCACTGTTAGAGAGAATCCCTTCCCCCTCGATCCTGTAGCTTAAACAGGTGTCCGGAATGCTGTAATCCAACTGTCCGCTGCCTGTCAGTCTGTGCGGCAGCCAGTCGTTCAGATATGCCCATTCGCTGCGGAAAACAAGCAGGTCGCTGAATTTGAGTTCCTCCGTCGTGAAGCTCAAAGAGAGAGAGTTTACTCCCAGATCCCAGAGGAGCTGAAGATCGATGGCCGCTTTATCCTGGATTTTCCTGATTTTTATTATATCGTTTTCAAGGGTTAAGTGTAAATTTTGCCTGTTAAGGTTGAAATATTGGGATGAGAGTTGATTGATGCGAAGCTGAGAGTCGATCCAGCGGAAGTCTTCAAGAATTTTTCCTCTAAAACGGAGGGATGAGTCTATTACGAAAGGTTCGCCGGATTTACCGGGTAGTACTGCAGAGGCTTTTACCTTCTTTATAAAAAAAGACAAGCCTTCCGGATGCCCCGATATTTTAAAAAAAAGATCTTTAAGCTCGATCCTGTATGCGCCGTATGTCAGGAGTAAAGCAAGATTAGAGCCTGTAACTTTCAAATTATCTACCAGCGTGGGCGATTCCAGGAGATTTTTGAGAAGAGAATAAATTTCTTCATCCTTATCCCGGTCTAATTGTATACGGGTGTTGCTGATATTTATTGTCGAGAGAGCACTTAAAGGATCGGGATTGAAAAGGAGCTTGATAATATTGTAATGAATTTTCAGATTATTCAGCTTCAGTACACTATCTTCAGGTTGAGATAGGGGATATATTCGTAAATTTTTTATTTCGAGAAACATGAAAACTGAAGGAGAGATGCTATCATAAGCTATCTTGCGGCCGATCCAGCTTTCCAGATATGAAATACTCTCTTTTTTCAGGGCTTCCATACGTACGGATAGCTCTCTATCGATATGGCGTACAAGTACTGCGGTGCCGACTATAAGTATGAGGAGGATAATTATCTCCAGAATTCTGCGCTTCTGGAATACCGCAGATGCTTTCAATGCTGTATCTCCGTCAAAGCTAAGTGTTCATCAAGAAATTTCCGAACTGCCCGGATGGTTACAAATATCATTATAGCTGAAAAACAATGATTTGTCTTGAAATCGGCCAAACTTACTTTTTATCCTTCAGGAGATGGTATATAATTTCTATCTTATTAAACAAGATTCAGGCGGACAGCTTAGGGTAAGGAGCATCGATATGGCAAAAGTGCATGAAGTTCTTGATAATTTTATTGTTATTGAAGGCTTGGACGGCGCAGGCACTACCACCCAATTGAAACTGCTGGAACGGCGTCTTAAAGGTTGCAAATTTCCCTTTTACTGTACTTGCGAACCGACAAGAGGATCAATCGGAAAAGTTATAAGAAGTGTCTTGAGAGGAAAATGCCGGGTGAATCCGTACAGCCTTGCCCTTTTATTTGCCGCTGATCGTACCGAGCACGTAGAGGACCCCGAGGGCGGAATAGCAGCGAGAGTCAAAAGAGGCGAGTTGATAATCTCCGATAGATACCTCTTTTCTTCCCTGGCCTACCAGAGTGTGCAATGCGGGTTTGAGAAAGTGTTGTCCCTCAATGACCGGTTCCCTCTTCCTTCGCAACTCATCTTTATAGATACACCGCCGGAGGTTTGCCAACAAAGGCTCGATCAAAGGGGTGAGCGTGATCTCTTCGACGGCCTCTCATTTCAAGAAAAGGTATATCAGCTCTATTTCCGTGGATTTGATTATTTCACCGACAGCTCAATGAATGTACACCGGATTGAGGGAGACCAGCCATCGGAGATAATATTTCAATCCTTGTGGGATGTCTTACTTGAATTGCCGATACTAAAGGCGTGAAGAGATTTTTACTCTTAACGGTGATTTTTACACTGGCAGTATGCCCGGTATTTGCGTACAGGCTGTGGTATGCCGAGCAGTTGTATGAGCTTTATCACCGTCAGCTTTACCAGGATTCGGATGCTTCGATGGAGAATATTGTATGGCTGGAAGAGGCTTTAAAAGCGCCGTTCAGTAATCCTCTGTACGCCCTGGCAAAGATAAAAAACGACACTGAGTGGAAACACTACAGATACCTTTTCAAGATGCATGTAAATCTTCTCCTTGTGAAACAGTACCTGATTTTTGCCTACCGTTATAACAAGCAGGTTGCTTATTTTTACAATGAACCCTGGAAAGAACAGAATCTTGAAAGCCTGGAAACAGCCGAACAGCTCTTCGAAATCGCTCTTTTTTACTGGGAGGAAGCCGTTGTCTGGTCTAATAAGCTTTACGGTTCACCTCATCACCTGGCAGAGATACAGCTTTGGGAAGATGAGAGTTATCGCATTCAAACAGGGGGTTTAGACTACCAGGACATAATTCAAGGCCACATTGGAAGCCTCGAGCAAGTACGGAAAACATTTCAGGATATGGATCAAGATACCTATTAAAAAAAAGCCGGGCTGATTACCGGCTTTAAGGAAGACTGGGAAAAAAGAATAAATCCATTTTTCCACCAGACCTAACATCAGTCGAAGCAAATTGCTTCTCATCTAGACAATACACTCGTTTATATCTGTTGTCAAGAGAAAATTTCAAAATCGATTAGAGCTGATGAATAATTGTTCACAGGTTGACAAATTAAAGGATATACATGGCATCTCCATATGAGTAGAACCGGTAATCCTTTTTAACGGCTTGCGAATAAGCTTTCTTTATTAAATTTCTTCCGGAAAAAGCGGAAACGAGCAGCAGGAGACTGGAACGCGGTGTGTGAAAGTTAGTAAAAAGCTTTTTCACAACACGAAAGGTGAAGCCCGGATATATAAAGAGGGATGTGTTTGAGTCGCATGCGATAATTTTTTGCTTTTCGTCACAATAAGCGCTCTCCAGAGCTCTGACCACCGTTGTGCCGACAGCTATAATATCACGTTTTTCAGCAAGTGCCCTGTTAATGCTCAACGCAGTTACATCCGGTATAATGAAGTGTTCTTCATGCATCTTATGATCTTCAACATTTTCTTCCCTTATTGGGAGAAAGGTTCCCAGTTCCACGTGAAGGGTAATAAAAACAATATCAACACCCCTGGATGCAATTTCTTCGAGCAGCCTTGTGGTGAAGTGCAATCCTGCTGTAGGAGCTGCTGCTGATCCCATTATCCTGGCGAAGATGGTTTGATATCGCTCACTGTCCAGGGAAGTGTCCTCCCGTTTGATGTAGGGAGGCAGAGGCACATGACCGTAACGTTGGAGATATTCTTCGTCAATAGGTTTGTCAAACTCGAGCAGCTTGAGAATGTTGTTGTCCCCGATAATCACGGCAGTGCGATTTCCCGGAAAACGAAACTGTTTGCCTTTTTTCTGCTTCGCGGCCTTGCTTGTTATGGCTGCCCAAATACCGCTTTTTTCCTCGCGAAGAAGCAAAAACTCCACCTGGCCTCCGGTGGCTTCGGCGGTTCCGTAAATCCTGGCTTTTCTAACCCGGGTGTCGTTGAAAACTATTACAGATCCGGGTTTCAACAGGGAAGGAAAGTCTCGCAGGTATGAACCCTTCAGGATGCCTTTTTGCCTATCGAGGACCATAAGCAGCGAATTCCCTCGCTGTTCTATAGGGGTTTGAGCAATTAAGTTTTCAGGAATTTTAAAAGAGTAATCTTTGATCTTCATTTATGTCAAAGGGGAGACCCAGTTGCCGGTACGCCTCTTCCGTTACCATTCTGCCGCGTGAAGTTCGCTTAAGAAAACCTTTCTGTATAAGGTAGGGTTCATGTATGTCTTCCAGAGTATCGACCGATTCACCGATAGAAATAGCTATTGTATCTGAACCGACCGGCCCGCCTTTATACTTTGTGATAATGGTTCTGAGGATTTCTCTATCTAATTTATCGAGTCCGGAACGATCTATTTCCAACGATTCGAGGCCCCGGTTTACGATTGCACCGCTGATTTTTCCGTTTTCCCATACCTGGGCGAAATCCCTCATTCTTCTCAAGAGACGGTTGGCAACTCTGGGTGTTCCGCGTGAACACTGAGCGAGTAATTCAACTGCCGGTTTCTCGGCGACTACATTTAAAATACGAGCGGACCGGCGTATAATTGTCTCGATATCTTCTTGAGTATAGAAATCCAGACGCCAGGTAATCCCGAAGCGAGAGTAGAGCGGACTGGAAACGAGGCCGGATTTTGTTGTTGCACCGACCAGTGTAAAAGAGGGTATAGGTATTTTTATCGATCTTGCCCCCGGGCCTTGCCCGATGACTACGTCGATTTCAAAGTCTTCCATGGCCGAATAGAGGATTTCTTCGATTACGGGTTTCAACCGGTGGATCTCATCTATGAAGAAAACACTTTTTTCTTCGATGGATGTCAGCATGGCAGCCAGGTCGCCTGTTTTTTCCAGCGCCGGCGCAGAAGTCGCTCTGAATGGAAAACCCAGCTCATTGGCGATGATATAGGCGAGAGTGGTTTTCCCAAGCCCGGGAGGACCTGATAAAAAGACGTGATCAAGGCTCTCCTTCCTCGCTGACGAAGCTTCAATAAAAACAGATAAATTTTTCTTGAATTTTACCTGGCCGATAAAATCCGCCAGTCGTCGAGGTCTGAGTGTCTTCTCGTCTCTATCCTGATCTTCGTTATAACCAGGAGCTGTTATACTCTGTTCATCCATAGCTTATTTTTTCTGACTCATTCTGCGAATGGATTGCTTCAGAAGCTCGCTCTCCCATTTTTCTTCAGAATAGCTGCTCTTCTTCAATTCCTCAACCGTTTCAGATACCGCCTGCTTTGCTTCCTTCTTATCGAAGCCCATACCGGTCAACGCAAGAACGATATCATCCTGCATTCCGCCGCTCCCCCCGGCGGTCGGCGCCAGCTTCCCTTTGAGCTTTAAAATTATTTTTTGGGCTGATTTCTGCCCCAGGCCGGGAATAGCCTGTAAAACAGGTAAATTTTCATTTTCAACTGCAGAAACAAAATTTTCGGCACTTATTCCTGATAGTATCTTCAAAGCCAATTTAGGACCTATGCCCTCTACCTTTATAAGATCGAGGAAAATTTCCCGCTCTCTGATATCGCCAAAGCCGAAGATCCGAAGCTGGTCCTCCCGGTGGTGGACATAGGTATAGATCCGGACCTCTTCGCCTTTCTCCGGAAGCGCTGAGGATGTGATCTCGCCGGTCCAGATTTCCCATTCAATGCCGCCTTCAGTAAGCAGATAGATTTTCTCCGAATCCTTTCCATTCAATTTACCGTTCAAGCTGTTAAACAAAGTACTTCCTCTCTTGAGCCAGTATTCTGCTCCTATGGGAGTAATGATAGTGGCAGATTGCAATGGCCAGGGCGTCTGCTGCATGATGCGGTTTTGGAGGTTCTTTTAACCCTAGAATCAATCTCACCATTTCCTGTATCTGCTGTTTTTCCGCGCGGCCTCTACCGACAACAGCCTGTTTTACTTCCAGGGGAGTGTATCCGTGCGAAGGGATCATTTGTTTTGCTAAAGTAACGAGGATAACACCTCTGGCTTCCGCTACAGGCAATGCGGTCTTCACATTTTTGGCAAAATACAGTGTTTCAACCCCCGCTTCATCAGGACGATACTGCTCGATTATTTTGTCGAGTTGTTGCTGAATAACTAAAAGACGGGAACCCGCATTGCCCCCCGGTTCGGTTGTTATCGTGCCATGTGCGATATGAAAATGCTTATTCCCCTCCGCTCTTATAATACCGTAGCCAGTCGCGGCCAGGCCTGGATCAATACCCAGAATAATACTCATTCATCGAGCACAAAATCTTGAGGAATGTCCAAATTGGACGCCACATTCTGGACATCATCATTGTCCTCAAGGTTTTCGATAAGCTTCAGCGCCTTTTGTGTCTTATTTTTATCCAGAGTAATCCGCGTATCCGGTACCATAGTGATTTCAGCGAAGGTATTCTCTATCTCCGAGTCCTCCAGCGCCTTCAATACCGCTTCAAACTCATCGGGTCCTGTCAGAACCTCAATTGTCTCATTATCGTTTGTAATATCTTCCGCGCCTGCATCGAGGGAGATTGTCATAATGTCATCTTCAGAGTATTTGCTTGAGTCAATAGCTATGATGCCGCGACGGGTAAACATATAAGAAACACATCCTGTTTCACCAAGATTTCCCCCGCCCTTTGAAAGGATATTTCTGATATCGGCCGCAGTACGATTTTTATTGTCTGTGAGTACCTCGATCAGGAGAGCGAAACCCGAAGGGCCGTAGGCCTCGTAAGTACTTTCTGTGTAGACCGCGCCTTCAAGATCTCCCGTTCCTTTTTTAATTGCCCTGTCGATATTGTCTTTGGGCATATTAGAAGTCTTGGCTTTGAGCAGGGCTGTTCTAAGCCGGGGATTACCTTCGAGGTCTCCCCCGCCTGACCTGGCTGCTACCATGATCTCTTTGATGATTTTTGTAAATATCTTACCTCTCTTGGCATCGGCAGCACCTTTCTTGTGTTTTATGGAACTCCACTTGCTGTGACCGGACATAATTTCTCCTATGCCTATAATTAACACGACCTGAAAATACCTGTCAAGTGGAGGCAGTAAAATCCGGAGAGAAAAAAATGCCCGCGGTGTTATTTTTTTGTATATTAAAGACAAGGAGAAGAAAAATGAGCTTTTTTGATAGAATGAAAAAGGTAATAGGTGAGGGTTTCGATACTACAAGAGAGCTGTTGGGAACGGCAGCTGAAAAAGCCAAGGACCTGGGAGAAAAAGGTGTGCTCAAGTACGAGATCAACAGGCTCGAGAGGGATACTGAGAAAAAATTCGCCAAACTTGGAAATGTCGTATATGAACTGCTGGTAGAGAAGGCTCAGGCAACTGTGTCTAAAAGCAATTCCGATATAAAATCCGTTCTAACGGAAATTACTGAATTGGAAAAACGTATAAACGAAAAGGAAGAAGCT
>CBDUZM010000007.1:0-21889 GCA_965371685.1 uncultured Spirochaetaceae bacterium
GCACGCAACTTTCTGGACGCACTATACACAGGAGTGCTTTCAAGCAGCGCCTTTTCAACGGATGACCGCTTTCTTTTCCTTAAGACACTCTGGTTCTTTGCCTTTCAGTTCACGTGGTTTACCGGGAAAATCCCTTTTGAGCAGGCCAATCATCACTTGTTCGAGGTGGGATGCATACCCTTCCTGATGGGACCGATGCTGCACGAATTCAATGGCTTCCCGGAGATGCAGAAAGACGGGGCAAAAGTCATCAACCACCATCTTCAGTGTGATTTTTTGCCGAGCGGTGCGTATATGGAGCATTCGACCAGCTACTGCCTGGCAACCATGTGGATGTATACCCTGCCGTGGACTATAGCCCGGGCAAATGACTATCACCTGATCGAGCCCGAAAACCGGACAGTGTTGAAGAAATGGATGAGATGGCTGGCGGATGTTACACGTCCGGACGGTGTGATAGGGCACATCGGTGACGGAAAGCCAATATCGGTCAAGAGATATCTGGAGAACGCCGCGGCTCTTTGTGCAGATGCTGAGGCCAAAGGGCTGCACTGCGCCTTGCCGTATGGCAGCGGGCTGGAGATTCCGCGGTCACTGCACGGCGATTACCGTAGTTGTGCGACTCATCTGCCCCCCGTACGCTCTGCGGTATATGAGGACAAAGCGTGGATCGTGCTGAGAGACGGATGGCACGGACCTGATGCTTCCCATTTCCTGATGTCGGCGCCCCGACCTCCATATAATCATGGGCATTGGGACATGGGCCATTTTGTGCTCTATACGCGTGGGCGATCCTTTATCGGTGACCCGGCTTCACACATCTACAACGGCTATTACGACGCGGAACGGCGTGGGTACCTCTACTCAATGGGAGCGCACAATGTTCTCACAGTGGACGATGACGAGCTTATGCCCAAACGCTCTCTATACCCGATCTGGACGGGCAATCCGCCGCCCTGTACCGTTGCCGCATGGCACCTGGGACAGGAGACTGATTTTGTTACGATCTACCACGACGGGTATGCACCCAAACGTCACGTCAGAGAGGTTCTGTTCAAGAAACACGCCTACTGGCTGGTGCTTGACTATCTCACTCCGGACGAACCGGGCACACAGCCGCAGTGCTGGGTCCACACTATCCGGCGGTTTATCCATTTCTCTTTTGGGGTGACTGCCGCTCTCGAAAACGGCATCGCAGTTGCCAGAAGTGGAAACGAAGCTCTCATGATTGTCCCCGCCGGGGCGCGGGCACTGGACTTGAATATCAGTAAAGACCGCATTCTTGAACCGGAACGAAAAGAGTTGGGTGCAGCAGAATTGCCCGACGTACTTGAAATCAGGAACAAGGCCCTCGGCCCTGCAGTTATGGCGCTCCTTATCTATCCTTACCGGGAGGACAAGAAACCCGATGTTTCTCCGCAGGTGACGGTGTTGAACACTGAGGGCGGCCACCCCGTGCGCGTCGAAGTGAAGATGCCGGACTCAACCGATGTTTGGGAGACTTATACCCTTACGGCGCCTGACAGCCCGGCCGAACAGGGTTTCGGCAAGGTAACCAACACGCTCGATATTTCAGGAAAACTCATCTCACTGCCGGCAATATGGAGCGAGCGTGCCCGGGTGACATTTTAGTAAAACACAGCCATCGAAGGTTGGCAGCAAATGCAGCAGAGGTCCCCCCTTACGCGAATCTGCTGGCTATTCCGTGAGCTCTGTCACAGTAAGGGTAAAGCGCTTTTTACCGTTATTTTCGTCCGGGTCGCCTGCCAGGTAATAGTAGCAGACGGTTCCCTCATTTACTCCCCTGACATCGATTTGGGTATATGTGCCTTCGAAGCTGGTGTAAACCTCTGAATAACTGCCATTTTCCGTATCGAACCAGATCAATTCCACATCGTCGGGCAGGTTTTCCGCCTTGATCCTGAGGTGATTGCCTTTGCCGATGATTGTCTTGTAATAGTTGAGTTTGTTCCTGCTCATGAACCTGATATAGGGCTTTCCCGCTTTGATTTCAAAGGCTTCTCTATAGATATCACCTTTAATCATAACCCCGATGTGGGAGAGGATAGGATTCTCATAGACATAGATATAATAGCTTTCCCCGAGAGAGTAGGGATCAATATTATCTTTGACTGCAAAGTAAACGGTAGTTCCTGCGTCAAGGAAATAATCCTCAAGTTCCAATGTCGAACCTGTAGATGATAACACCCAATCTTCAAAACGGGCATCGGTTCCGTAGTAGAACAACTCGGCGTATCCCTTAAACTCCGATACCTCTATGTAAACATCGGCCCTCTTGCTCATGGTGAAGCTGTAATAACTGGTTTTTTCAAGCCCTACCTGCCCGCGGTAAAGTTCTTCGGCAGTAAGGGGGACCGGATTCTCCGTATCGCCTTCCGGGCTGTACTCTACATCCGCGGCTTCATCTTCAGGAAAGAAGGCAGCATAGGCATCTATCGGGATAAGATCAGAGTCATCGAAAAGAGAAGTGTATCCTTGTTTTACAGCCGTTAATTCAGCTGTTGTTTTTGACTTTTTACCTGAATCGGTATACCGGACCATAACAATGCCGCCGGGTATCTCGGGTGATACCCAGTAATCTATCCGAATATCCTCCGGCCATATATCCTGTATATGATACGCCTTGAAACGTCCGGCCGGGGTTTTTATATTCTCTTTTCCGATCAGTTCCGGATCGTTAAAGGATAGCTGCCATTCCTGATTCCAGTCAGCCTCAAGCGCTTCCTTCTCCATCGCCAGCAGCTCCTTTTCCCGGCCTTCGGCGGAGGCTTGCTTCAGCTGACCCACGATAGAAGGTATATACTCATAACGCTCCCCGGTGGCAGGATTTTCATAGCGTATAGCGAGGGGAATGCAGTCAGGAGAAATCAGAGCTTCATATATATTCACTTTTGAACCGAGTATCTGGCGAATTTGCCACCATTGAGAGCCGTCCTCCTCGGTTTGGAGAAGAGCTTTTTCGAGAGTTGATTCCTCCTCGCCGGTATTTAAACGGAGAATTGTTCCCTGGCCGTCGGAATATGAGTCCTCCTGCAGGGAAAAAATGCTGAAGATGTGGCGGGTAAAAATATCCACATTGTAAAGGACAAAATCGTCATAATCCTTAAAACTAATATTAAAAAGGCTGAGCTGGATGAACGGCTGCAGCAGCTCTCTAAGGTTCGACGGTTCTCCCGCAGGCGGAGGTTCTTTTTCAGGTGGAATAACCTTTTCGTTTTTTTCGGTTTCCTTTGCCCCATTTTCTTCTATTACAGCTTTCGCCTCCTTTTCTTCCCCGCTGTTTTCATTTTGAGCCCGGGGGTCCCGGTTTCCCACGGGAATTTGTTCCGGGGTTTGCTCTATTGAGTTTGTCGGGGAGTTTTCAAAAGGAAATATCTGCCCTAATACCTCTTCGATCGACTCGCATCCCGCCAGGAGGAAAGCGGCGGTCACCACTATGAATACTGCCTGTACGAGTATATAAGGTTTTACCTTCATGAGGTAATTGTATGGGAAGAAAGGCACATCGTCAAATAAAAAAAATAGATTACTGAACAGGCTACATCTTTTCCAGAAAAGGAATTCCAAGAAGAGCGAAAGCGTTTTCCAATACGATTTTAACTGCCCTGATGATGTGTATACGCGTCATCACCAGATCAAGGTTCTCGTTATGAAGCACCGGATTATCGTGATAGTACTTGTTGAAGTTCCTGGCAAGATCGTACAGATGGCCTGCCAGAAGAGAGGGGTTGAGCTCTTCCCCCGCCTGCTCGACGCGGTTCGGATAATCCGCGATGAGCTTCACCAGTTCCCATTCCTCTTTTACAGTGAGGAGCTCCGGATCGAATTTACCTGATTCACCGGCACTCAGGCTTTTTTCACGATGGGCGAATTTCCGGAGGATACTGGATATTCTTGCCCCGGTGTATTGAAGATAGGGGCCCGTGTTGCCGGTAAATGATATAGACTCGGAAGGAGTGAAGGTAATGTCCTTCAGGGCAGCCGCCTGGAGGAGATAGTAGTTGAGAGCGCCGACGGCGATTTTTTCGGAAGTGTCATCGATATCATCGACGTCTCCTTCCCGCTCCTTGTCGCGGATCTCCGTCCTGGCAAGGTTAACCAGCTCATCTATAAGGTCGTCTGCGTCCACGACCGTTCCTTCCCTGGATTTCATTTTACCTTCCGGCAGATTAACCATCCCGTAGGCAAGATGATGCAGGTCCTTTGCCCATGGGAAACCGAGTATATCCAGGACTTTAAAAAGGACCTGGAAGTGGTACTTCTGTTCGGAGGCAACCACGTAGATGAGGCGCTGGAAAGGCCAGTCTTTGTATCGTTTGATGGCAGTGCCGATGTCCTGGGTTACATAGAGGGAAGTGCCGTCCCCTCTCAAGAGTACCTTGTGATCAAGGTTCTCGCCGGTAAGATCAACCCAGACAGAACCGTCATCCTTCTTATAGAAGATACCCCCCTCCAATCCTTTGATGACTTCCTTCCTTCCGGAGAGATAAGTATTGCTTTCATAGTAGACACGGTCAAAGGAGATGCCTGTTCTTTTGTATGTTTCCTCGATTCCCTTTACCACCCAGTCGTTCATTATTTTCCAGAGCTCAGTGGTCCCGGACTCTCCCCCTTCCCATTTTCGAAGGAGCTCTCTTGCCTCCTCCTCGGCGCCGGAAAATTCTTTCGCCAATTCACCGTACTTCACATAGTATCTTCCCACAAAGTGGTCGGGCTTGATATTTTCGTCTTCAGGCGTCTGCCCGTTTCCGAATTTTTGATATGCCAGCATGGATTTGCAGATGTGGATCCCCCTGTCATTTATCAGGTTTACCTTTAAGACCTCCGCACCATTCGCCTTTAATATGCGTGATATACTCTCTCCGAGTGCGTCGTTTCTCAGATGGCCGAGATGAAGGGGCTTGTTGGTGTTGGGGCAGGAAAATTCGCACATAATTCTGATGTTTTTCATGGCTTCTGAAAGCCCATACGCATTCCCTTCGCTTTCAACCATCTCGATAACGCTCCGGCAGATATCGGGTTTCGAAAAATGAATATTGACGTAAGCTCCTGCGGCTTCCACCTTTCCGGGAAGATCGGAGCTTTCCCTGGAAAAAAGCTCATAAACAGCTCCGGCAATATCGCGCGGCGATATTTTCAAGGCTGCGGCAAAGGGAAACATCGGAAAAGCGAGATCTCCCATTTCCGGCTGGGGCGGTGTCTCTGCGACGAGTTTATCCCGGGCCGGGAGGTTTTTTTGAGAAGATGAGGAGTCTTCAAATTTTTCTTCCGCGACCTGTTTGATTTTCTCCCATATAAGGCTATGCCACTTCTCTTTCAACACATCCATATTACACTCCTAGAAATACCCCGATACTGCCAGCATACCAGCGAAATCGTCTGCGCCGTCGCGACGGTAAGAGCTCAAGCGTGAATCGCAGGAGCTGCAGTCCCTGACGGACGTTATGTTGTCAATGCCCAACCTTTCCAGCAGAGTGATGTTGGCCATGTGCAAATCCAGAGCATATTGTCCGCGGAAGGACCTGACTGCCTTCTCACCGAAATGCTCTTTGAACAGCCTGTGCCTCTCTTCATCTACATAGTAGCAGCAGGGGCCTATGCAGGGTCCGAGAATCACGGCCAGGTTTGAAGGAGTGCTGCCGAATCGGGCTTTCATGAGCCGAACCGCCTCGCTTGCTATTCCCGTGCCTTTCCAGCCCGAATGCAGGAGCCCAAAGGCGCCGCTTTTTCTGTCGAACAGGTAGATAGGCATGCAATCGGCCACTTTGACACAGAGCACCGCCTCCTTCTCCGCTGTAATCAACCCATCGCCTTCAGGAAGCTTCTGCTGTGGAAGGGGCCAGGGCAGGTCTTCCTCACTCCCGTTGTTTTGATTTCCGGCAATAAAAATCTTTCGAGAGTGCACCTGCTTCAGGCTCACAGCACGAGAAGGATCGATTCCCATACCGAGAAGAAATTCTTTCCACCGGTTCCCTTGACTCCATCTCATATCACCGGAACTTTTAAGAGAAAGCACGGCCCGAAATCCTCTGGTCGGAGAAGGGAGCTCCACATAATCCCGGTCGGCCTCATAGGAGAGAAAAATTTCTTCCATAAATCACTTTTCCTCCTGCCGCCCCAGGGCCTGACCTATTCGCAGGATTCTCATTACTCGCTCGGCTGCATCTTCCAGAAGGGCGCCTGAGTTCCTCATGGCTTCGGAGAGAGGCATGGCTCGGTTCACCGTGCTCATTATACCGTGAATGCCGTGAGAGTAGATCGCGCCGGCGCCTTCTCCGATATCACCTACAATGGCAAGAACGGGAATATTGTACTCCCGGGTTCTCCGGGCAATGCCCACAGGGACTTTACCGTATGCGGTCTGACCGTCGATTTTACCTTCACCTGTTATTACCAGGTCTGCGGATTCCAGGTATCGTTCGAAGGAGACTATGTCCAGAACAGCGTCGATTCCCGACTTGAGCTGCGCTCCGCAGAAGAGAATAAGACCGGCGCCCAATCCTCCTGCCGCTCCCGAGCCGGGAATATTCGCCACATCCCTTCCCATCTGCTCCCGGGTCACTGAGGCGAAATGCCTGAGATTACGGTCGAGAAGGGCCACCATCTCAGGATCCGCTCCCTTTTGCGGGGCGTAAACGGCAGCTGCTCCTCTCTCACCGAAGAGAGGGTTATCCACATCGCAGGCTACTGAAATGCGGCATTCACCCAGGCGGGGATCGGCTTTGTCCGCATCTATGAGCTCGAGCTTTCCCATTTCGCCCCCGCCGAAGCCCAGCTCTTTTCCTTCGCTGTCCTTGAAAGAGAAACCCAGGCTTTGAGCCATCCCCAAACCTGCATCGTTGGTAGAGCTCCCCCCCAAACCTATCAGAATCTCCCGGCATCCCTGATCCAGGGCATCGCTGATCAGTTGACCGGTGCCATAGGTTGTGGTCAGGAGCGGATTTCGTCGGTCCTCAGGCACCAGCAGGAGTCCTGAAGCAGCGGCCATCTCTATGACGGCTTTTTGCCCTTCCAGAAGACCGTATCGAGCAGTCACACGGTTACCCAGCGGTCCCGTGACCGTCACGTCACGGTATTCACCGTTTCCTCCGACTACTACGGCTTCCACCGTGCCTTCTCCTCCGTCGGCGATCGGTACGGCCGCAATCTCGGCGTTCGGAAAGACCTTTCGTATGCCTCTTTCAATACAGCCGGCTACGGCAGCCGCGCTGTTACTGCCTTTAAAGGAATCGGGTGCGATGACTATTTTCATATGTGCTCTGTGCAGAGTTTCTTCTCTCGTTCGTGCCTGCTGAGGGCAAGCTGAATAAGTCGTTCGAGCAATTCAGGATAACTGATGCCGGACGCTTCCCAGAGCTTGGGATACATGCTTATGCGTGTAAAACCGGGGATAGTGTTGATCTCGTTGACAATTATTGCGTTATCCTCTCCGAGAAAAAAATCCACTCTGGCCATGCCTTCACAGCAGAGGACACGAAAGGTTTCTACAGCCATGGACTGAATATTCTTAATCGTTTCTTTATCCAACTCTGCCGGAACGACAAGCATGGCGCCATTCTCATCTATATACTTGGCTTCATAGGAATAGAACTCCGCCCGGGTAATAACCTCTCCCGGCAGAGAGGCAATGGGATCATCGTTACCGAGAACCGAGCATTCAATTTCTCTTCCGTTAACCGCCTCCTCGAGCAGGACCTTTGTATCATAGGAGAAAGCGTTCTCCAGGGCTTTCCGAAATTCCTTTTCATCGTTGACCTTACTTATGCCGATGGAAGAACCTAGATTGGCGGGTTTTACAAAGAGCGGTAATCCAAGAATTTTCCCGGCATCGGTGAATCCGATTCGATTTTGCAGTGAATTATTGGTAACCAGGAATTTGGCAGTGGGAATACCGGCATCCCTAAGCAGCCGTTTCATTACATCTTTGTCCATCGCCACAGCAGATCCCAGTACTCCTGCTCCAACGAACGGAATATCCGCCAGCTTGAGTAAACCCTGGATGGTGCCGTCTTCACCATAAGGTCCGTGAAGCACGGGAAATACCACATCGACCGGTCCGACAGGCTGCCCGTCGCGGAGATCGATCAGCAGGTTTTCACCCTTCCCGGATGGAAGGACCACCTCCCGATCGCTCTTTTCAAGTTTTATAAGCTCCGGATTGTTCTGATCGAGAAGGAACAGGGAGTCCTGATTGAGGCGCCATTGACCCTTTTTATCGATGCCGATAAGCACCATGTCGTATTTCTCCCTGTTCAGGGCATCAATAATGTTTTTAGCAGAGAGAAGGGATATCTCGTGTTCCGCAGACCTGCCGCCGAATAGAATACCTACGCGTATCTTATCCGCCATGCACTTCTCCGATCCTTGCAGCAGTTTCCTGCGTTTTAAGACAGAGCTCCGCCGCCTTGAAGGCCTGGGTCATGCCGTCTTTTTTACCGTTCATATAAGGATTTTCCTTAATGCTGCACCGTTATCGGGTGTATGTCGAGGTTTTCATTTCCCGGATAACGGTTACCTTGATTCTCCCGGGATAGCTCAGCTCTTCTTCGATTTTCTTAACAATTTCTTTTCCGAGACTGGCAGTCTTTTCATCGTTTGCTTTTTCACTGTTGACGATAATGCGAAGCTCCCGGCCGGCGTATATGGCGAAAGCCTTATCAACGTATTGAAAATCCTCGGCTATTTTTTCCAGGTTCTCCACTCTTTCAGTATAACCTGCGATGGTCTCACGTCTGGCGCCCGGCCGGGCGCCGGAGATGGCATCTGCAATCTTAACGATGACGGCTTCCATGCACTGTGGCTCTTCATCGTCGTGATGCGAGGCAATGCAGTTAATCACCATCGGATGTTCTCCCCATTTCGTGGCGAATTCGACCCCTATTTCCACGTGGGGTTTTCCATCAATAGCAAAGCCTTTACCGATATCGTGGAGGAGACCGCCCCGTTTGGCGATTTTTGGGTCCGCCTTGAGCTCGATTGCCAACATGGAGGCGATAAGAGCCACCTCTTTTGAGTGGTAGAGCATGTTCTGCCCGTAGCTGTACCGGTAGAGCAGCCTTCCCAGGGCATTTACAGCATCCTTTGGAAAATTTCCAAGATTGAGGTCCTGAAGAATCTTCCGAGCTTCTCCTATCATCGTTCTATTGACTTCACGCGTGATGAACCGGACTGTTTCTTCGATTCTTGCGGGATTGATTCTCCCTTCCTTGAAGAGCCTGTCCATTGTCGCTTTGGCAATTTCTCTCTTAAGAGGGTCGGGGCTGGAGAGAGTAAATCCCGCTAATGTGTCTTCCACGTAGAGTTCCACTTCAAGCAGGCTCTCGAGAATCCTGATAAATCTTCCTTCACGGTTGATCAGCCGGCTGATCATGTCCTGAGTAGGAGCGCCAAGGACAGTGCTGTGCTCGATACTCTGGCTTATGGGGAGCCGCTGCATGGCAGAGAGCAGGATTTCGCTGCCGTGAGCTTCAGGATTTCGCCTGGTTTGCTCTTCCATTCGATCAATAACGTGCTGGGCGTCCCGTTTCTCCTGATTTATTAGATTCTGAACGATTTGATCCTTAATTTCTTTACGGGTTGAGCCGGAGATCTTTTCAAGCTTTTCCTGAAACTGTACTCTAAATCCGCTTACTCTACTCTCGTAGTTTTTTAGCTCCTGTTCGTGAGCTGTGGCGGAATTCTTCATCTTAACGAGGGAACTTTCCCGTTCGTTCAGGAAGCCGCTCCTGATTTTCAGCTGTCCATCGAGTTTTTCCAATTCCTTCCTTCGCTCTCTTATTTCCTCTTTGATAAGCTCTCTTTCGCTCCGGAGTTGATTATCCCCCTCTTGCAGCATTTCCCGGCGGGAGCTCTCCGCTGCATCCAGCACCTCCTGAAGTTTTCTCGCCGCGATTTTTTCTGAAGCTACGAGCTTGATTCTCGCTTTAAGCCATTTGAGGATCCATCCCAGGATTATTCCGAGCAGAGTTAAAATAATGACAATTATAAATCGCATATCTTTACCTCAAGAGTATCGGCGCAGAAGCTTCAAGAACCGGAGCTCAGGCGTTGTAGGTCGAAGCCGAGACATCTCCTCCTTTTCCGGTCCAGTTGGTATGGAAAAATTTTTTTCTGGGTTGATCGATCCTCTCATATGTGTGAGCCCCGAAGTAATCTCTCTGAGCTTGAAGCAGATTGGCAGGCAGGCGTTCGCTTCGGTAGCCGTCATAGAAAGAGAGGGCCGAGGAGAAGGCAGGGATCGGTATTCCTTCGAGCATGGCTTCAGAAGCCACTTTCCTCCATGAGCTCTGACACGAATGAACTACTTCCTTGAAGTAATCGTCCATCAACAGGTTGTCGAGATCAGGATTTTTATCAAAGGCTTCTTTGATTTTTCCCAGGAATTTACTTCGGATAATACAGCCTCCCCGCCACATGAGGGCTATGCCGCCGTAGTTGAGATTCCATTTATATTCTTTCGCAGCCTCGCGTATCAGCATGAAACCCTGGGCGTAGGAGACTATTTTGGAAGCGAGGAGGGCTTTACGAATGTCTTCCACAAAGGTTTTTTTATCGCCGGTAAAACTCTTCCCTGGTCCGTTAAGTACCTTTGAGGCCTTAACCCTGTCCTCTTTAAGAGCGGAGAGACATCGGGCAAATACAGCCTCTCCGATCAGCGTTACCGGAATGCCCATATCCAGCGCGCTTATTCCGGTCCATTTTCCCGTTCCCTTCTGTCCTGCCGTATCCAATATTTTTTCTACCAGCGGAGTGCCGTCCTCGTCGTTAAAAGCAAGGATGTCCCGCGTTATTTCTATAAGGTAGCTGTCCAGTTCTCCCTTGTTCCATTCGGAAAACACCCTGTGCATCTCTTCGGCGGAGTAGCCCAGGAGTACTTTCATGAGGAAATAGGCTTCACAGATGAGCTGCATGTCGCCGTATTCAATTCCGTTGTGAACCATTTTTACATAGTGACCGGCGCCGTTCTCGCCGACCCAGTCACAGCATGGATCTCCGTCGTCCACTTTGGCGGCTATGGCCTGGAAAATCTCCTTGACCAGGGGCCATGACTTTGGATTTCCTCCCGGCATCATGGAAGGTCCGTACCTTGCTCCTTCTTCGCCGCCGGAGACTCCGGTGCCGATGTAGAGCAAGCCTTTTTCCTCCAGGTAGGCGGTGCGTCGAATAGTATCGGGGAAGTGGGAATTTCCTCCATCAATGATGAGATCTCCTTCCTCGAGATGGGGGAGAAGCATCTCAATAAAGCTGTCAACAACGGGTCCTGCCTTTACCATGAGCATAATCCGCCTCGGCCGCTCGAGTAGATCGATGAACTCCTCGACACTGTGAGCGCCGTATATCGTTTCTCTTCCCTTAGCCGGACCGTTTAAGAAATCATCCACCTTGGAAACTGTACGGTTAAACGCTGCAACGCTGTAACCCTTATCATTCATATTCAATATAAGGTTCTGGCCCATTACGGCCATTCCGATTAAACCGATATCCGCTTTCTTACCCATTTACTTTCCTCCAAGAAATTAAGCTTTTCCGGGGCTTAACTGCTTCTTTCAAATCTGTCCTTGTAAGCCCAGAGTCCGATGGCCGGATTGGAAATGTAGAATATTTCCTCGCCGTCCGGCAGGGTGTTGAAACCGTCTGCCAATCGGGTTGGGTCGTATTTTTTCAGCATTTTGTCCAGGTCCTCGTATCGGAAGTTTACGCTTTCTATCTCCTCCCGGCTTATACTGCCGGGACAGTAGGTAATGGAGAAACGTCCTTCGGAGGAACCGTGTATGAGATGTGCCGCAGCGCCGAGATTTTCCTTCAGATCGTCGTTGGCTTCCACAAGCTCTAAAAGCCTGGGTGTGCCCAGGTAACCATACTTGCGTATAATTTTGTCGATACCGGGATCTTCACCGAATTCCCTGAGACCCGGCGCCAGTACGATCAACTCGCCGCCGTCAGCCATGGCCATCCTCGTTCGGTAGATACTCTTGTTACCGACCCATGTGCTCCTGAATTCCTCAGGATCGAGGTAGACGACGACCTTTTTTAATTGTTCGTCAAGCATCTGGAAATTGACTTCCAGGGAGAGCTCGGATGCCAGGTTGAAGCACTCGATATCGTCGCCGATAAACAATCCCCGGGCAGCCAGCCCCTCCTCATCTCCTTTTCCCACTACTGTCTGAACATATACGATGGGCAGATGCCCGGCAAAGTGATCCGAAGCATAGTTGAGAACCTTTCTTACCGGAGTGTCAGCGCGGCCCATCATTTTCTCCATCCCGTAAGCCGCTCCTAAGAAATGGCTTTTATTGATGCCTTCTTTTCCCCCGGTTCCTACAAAGATATTTTTATTGTAGTTGGCCATGCCGACTACTTCGTGGGGGACAACCTGGCCGATGGAAAGGATAAGGTCGTATTCTCCTTCCGCCACAAGCCGATTTACCTGAGCGGGCCAGCTGAAATCGACCTTTCCCTCCGAGACTGTGCGGATGAAATCGGAAGGCACTTCGCCCAGTGTTACAATACCTTCCCGCCAGTCATGGACACGGAAGAGGCTTCGGGGAATCGGGCCGAACATCTTCTCTATTTCCGCGTCTGTCATGGGAAAGTGGGTCCCAATAGCGGGAAGCACGTCTGTAAGTTTTTTCCCGTAATACTCCCGGACGAAACGGGTTAAATCGCCTGCCCGGGAATGAAATCGTGTAAAATCCGGAGGAACGGCCAGCACCTTTTTCTTCTCACCCAGCTTTTCCAGGGCGGAGAAAAGTCCCTCCTTCAGGTCATTATTGGAGAGATTGTCTTTCGCGCGACCCCTTTGAAAGTATAGCATAATCTATTCCTTTAGTGTTATTTCCAGGTGGGAGTTTCCGGCAGATACCGTTCGAATTCTTCGAGAAGTTCCTTTTCATAGTCGCCCTCGTATTTACCCTGGATGAAACGCTCTAATCCTTCCTCGAAGAGCCTCTTCCAGGAATCCTCCTCGTGTCCGGGATTAACCGGGAAGAAGAGGGCATTGTTGGTTCTGGCTGCTTTAAGGTCCCCCGGAGCATCGCCGATCATGAGTATTTTCTCAGGGGGATACTTTCCTCTCGAGGCAAAGTCGATGTGCTCCCCTTTGGTTCCCAGTTCCTGCCCGGCTATGGCCCTGACAAACCCATCAATTTCATGTTCTTTCCATTCCCTCTCCAGTGCGCCCAGAGGGGTCTGTGAAACAACGATGGTATCCGCCTTCTCAGCAAATTTAATAAGGCATTCTCTGACCAGAGGAAAGGGGGGTACGTTCCGAACGATTTTTTTTATTGTATCGTTTACCTCTATGGACCATGCCATAACACGTTTCAAGTCAGGATGAGGATTTCTCTTCAACTCCTCCTCGAGAGCGGGATTCCCGAGCTTGGTTTCCCGATTTGTCCATTCCCTCAAAGCTTCGAGCCTGGGAACCTTTACATTCCTATCTTTGGTCTCCTCCCTCTCGGTCACAAGATCCAGGGCGCGGAGGACTGCGAGGAAACGGTTCGTTCCCCGCGTTTTGGAATAGAGGTTCACGAAATCCCATACCTCCCGTGCGTACTTGGATACGGCCTGAAGACCGTAGTGGTTGATGAACTGGGGACAGAAACACTCCTTGTGCTTGATCTCCATGGTGTCAAAAACACATCCATCCGAGTCGATGCCGACAAAAAACTCCTTTGTCGGCTTGAGTTCCTTCAATATTTTAGCCGGGTCTGCCATAATTCCAATCCTTTCATTATATAAAATAACTAATCGGTAAAGAGAAAGATACTGGATGGCCGGTGCTCTGTCAAGAAGAGAGAAGATGCGGGGTGCGTTAAGTAATCCTCTCTTGACATCGATGTAATTTCTGGCTATATTCTTCCCAGAATGAAATACGAGGTCGTCATCGCTCATAGTGCGCAGGAAGTCTTTAAGCGCCTTTATGCCCGGTGGCGGTCGTCTCTTAAGGCAGCTATGCGAAAGCACCTTGAAAACGCCCCCAGGAGAGAAAGCAAAAGCAAGGTTAAACGACTCAGGGGATTACGGCAGCCGCAGTACCGTCTGAGGGTTGACAAAATGAGGGTGTTCTACGATGTAAATGATGGGGAGAAAAGGGTTGAGGTGCTCGGGTTCGTACTGAAATCGGAAACCAGACAATGGCTAGAAGAATATGGGGTGTCAGAATGAAAACACACACGATGACCGAAGCGAAGAACGACATTTGCAGCATCGTTCGAGAGTCCGAGAAGGAGGAAGTACTGATTACGCGGCACGGCAGACCTGCAGCTGTTGTAATTGGTTTCCACGATGAGGAAGACTGGTTTGACTATAAGCTCGAAAACGATGAGAAGTTCCTTAGAAAAATCGCCAGGGCAAGAGAAGAGATCAGGAAAGGCCGTTATGTCACTCTAAATGAGCTGCCTGACTGAAAGAAAGTCAAGTAAGTGCGCCTGACCCATTAGCGCCTCCGTTGATCGAGCCTCTTTAAACCCGCTTCCCCGGCCCACCGGAGGGCTCTCTCATATTCTGCCCGCTTAATTCTCCGGTTGATTCTCGGGTCCTCATCAGCCCTGTAGAGAGGAGAATACTGGTCCATAACATTAAGGTAGGTTTCAGTAGATATTTCTTCAGCCAGGAAACGCATGATGCTTCGTGTACCGGAAGCATCCTCCGGCATTACCAGGTGTCGAACCAGCAGTCCCCTTACAGCAAGGCCTGCCCTGTTGATCATGAGGTCGCCAACCTGGCGGTGCATCTCGCGAATGGCAGAGGCTGCCTTTTCCGGGTAATCGGCGGCGCTGCAGAAGGTTTCAGCCCATTGGCTGTCCCAAAATTTAAAATCGGGCATGTAGATGTCGAATATGCCATCCAGCAGTTTTAATGATTCCACCTTGTCGTAGGCGCCCGTATTGTATACGAGAGGAACTCTCAGTCCCATCTGTACCGCTATGAAAAGAGCTTCCAATATTTGAGGGATTACATGGCCGGGGGTAACGAAGTTTATATTGTGGCATCCCATATCCTGGAGCCGGATCATTATGGAGGCCAGTTCTTTTGGCAGTACTTCCGATCCCTTGTTCAGGTGGCTGATGTCGTAGTTCTGGCAGAAGCTGCAGAGGAGATTGCACGAGCTGAAAAATATGGTTCCGGATCCGTATTTTCCCACCAGCGGTCTTTCCTCGCCGAAGTGGGGACTGAAACTGGCAACCTTTGGCCAGCGGCCTGTTTTACAAAAGCCGGTTTCCTTTTTATTCCTGTTGGCTGAACATTCCCTCGGACATAGCGTGCACTCATCCAGAAGTTTCAGAGCCTCCCGAACCCTTTCCTCGAGTATACCTTCCCTGTACAATTTCAGATAGGACGCTTCTCCCATTCCGGCGATTCACCTATCTCTTATACCTTCCCATAAGCTGAGCTTCACCCAGGATATGCCCTTTCATTGCCCGTAAGAGCTGCTTCTTGTTTGCACCCGCCTGAAGGGACGGTACTGTATCCAGCGCGTAGAGCTTGAAGAAATATCGGTGAGTGCCGGAAGGAGGGCAGGGGCCCCCGTAGCCTATCCTTCGAAAATCCGTTATTCCCTGTTTTCCCCCGACTTTCGGCGCTTCGACTGTTTCTACTCCTTCCGGAAGGGATAAAACGGACGGCGGTAAATTATAGAAAACCCAGTGGACCCAGGTCCCCATGGGCGCATCGGGATCATCGCAGATAAGAGCTATGCTCTTTGTCCCTTCCGGAAGCGATGACCAGGCAAGGGGCGGCGAAACATCCGCTCCGTCGCAGGTGTACTTTGAAGGGATCATTCCGCCTTCTTGAAACGTCAGGCTGGTTATATTCATTTCACTTTTAAACACGGCAAACCTCACTGTTTATACCCGTATATCCTACAATAATTCAAATCAGATGTAAATGTCGGTTTGCACTCATTACATGCATTTGCCCGCCCTTGAAAAATACTCTTTTTAGGTTCATACTTGCTTGTTATGAAAATACACTTAACCAGGCTTGGTTTTATTCCGGCCATTTTTTGCCTGCTGTTCGCCTGCGCAACAACAGGTACAAAGGAAGACGCCATAGTCGACGGTGTCGACAGTCTTGTCGAGCTGATCTCTGAAAAGACAGTTAATATGCTGGAAGAGGGGAGTGCCCTTGCTGTTTATTACTTTACTCTGGAGGGTGAGATCAGTGGAATCAGTGAGTACCTTATAAATGATCTGACCACTACTATCGCCAACATGGGAAGATCTAAAATCAAGGTAGTCAGCAGACAGACCCTGGACAGAATACTGACCGAGCATGCCTTTCAGATGTCCGATCTGGCGGATCGCGAAAATCAGGTGCTGGTGGGAAAGCAGCTGGGCGCCGAGCTCATATTGACAGGTTTTATCACGCCCGTTTCGGACCTCTTCAAGCTTAACATCCAGCTGATCGAAGTGGCGACAGGAGTGGTTAAAGGCGGATTTATTCTGGACTTCAGGCCTGAGAAGGATTTTGAAAAGAAGATTGCCGCTTCCGAAGGGGAGCAGCTGTCAGAGACGGTGAAGGTGGAGGAGAAAGTCGTGACACGAGGCGGGGTTGCCACCTTTACCACTATATTCGAGACTTTTGACGAGGCGATTACGGGAATTCAGCTTTCCCGCTACGAAGATTACTGGGGTGACAACTTCAGTTCAGTGGAGAGCAGTATCGGCATTGACGAGAAAGGATCCCAGGACGGTTCAGCCTGCGCCCTTTTTTCCTTACAGGGAAAAGCAGGCCTGGATAATGTCATGGAGTGGTGGGACGATTCGTATCTTACCTACTACTTCGATTTAAAAATCCCCTGGGATCACAGCGAATTCGACGGTGTACATCTGAGCCTGAAGCTCATCGATTTTTCTTTTGCTGAAGTTTTTCTCAAGCAGATGATTGACGACGAGGAGTTGATTTTTGCTCTTCCAATTTATCTGACTCCCGGGGAATGGTATGACCTGCGGATACCGTTCTACAATTTCTACAGTATCGATGGCGATTATGAAATTGATCCCGGCGAATCCTTAACCCTTTCAATTGTTGTTCCCTATCATGAGAATTATCTTCACTATCATTTCCGGGAAGGTGGGGGGTTCAACGGCAAGGTTTTGGTGGACAACATTGGTTTTTTCAATATAAAGGGAGTGGAAGACGATTCCCTGCTGGGTGCTTTCGATGATGAGCTTTCGAGAATGGCGCCTGTGCCGGAGCTGTACGGAACAACTTTTTACTGGGATTACTCGGAGAGCGATGAGGGGGAGTTCAAAAAGACAAAAGGCTTTGAAAGTCAGAGTATCGTTATATCAGAGAATGCTGACGGTCCGGCCGGAAACTATCTGTCCCTGTCCGCCCATCTCGAAATAACGGAAGAGCTTAGAGACTTTATTGAAGGAGAGCAGTCTATAGCTTTGTATCTCAAGGTGAGAGCGGGCAAGAGCTGGGAGGAATATGAAGGGCTCGGTTTTTTCATAAGATCCAATATCCTCGACCATGGCGAGATAGAAGCAGTGGATGTATTCTATGACAGCTATTATTATGCCGATTTCAATATAAGTTCCCTCTGGACGAAGATAACCATTCCTTTCAGCCGTTTTGAAGGCGATAGAAAGCCTTTGAGTGATTCAAGGGAAGGAATACGAAAGCCGCAGATATCCATCTATTTTGAAATACCCATTGAAATACTCAATAAAGCTATTTCGAACGGCCGCCTGGACATTACTCTCGATCTGGACGAGATCGTGCTTACCAGATGACCGGGCCTGCGGGGCTTTAAAAAAAATGGAACCTGCCCTATAATACACCGGATACTTAGGAGGAAACAAATGGACTATCTTGATGAAATGTTTGGACTCGAGGAAAAAGTAATAGTTATAACAGGGGGCGGGGGCGCCATTGCGGGAGCTATGTCGGAAGCGCTGCTCAGAGCCGGTGCGCGCCTGGCTCTTTGGGATATCGTACAGGAAGGGCTCGATGGAGCGAAAAGCCGTCTGTCCGGGATTGCTTCCGGGGCGGATAGAATATTCACCGATGTGGTCGATGCCACCAGTGAAGAAGATGTGGCCAGGGCGGTCGAGGCAACCGAGAAAGCATTGGGCCGGCCGAATATTCTTATCAACGCCGCCGGCGGGAACAGGGGGAAGGGGCCTTTCATCGAAACGGACATGGAGCAATTCGAGTTCGTACTGAGGCTGAACCTGGTGGCGGGATTTATGGTTCCCACCAAGGTCATTGCCGCCTACTGGATCGATAAAAAAATCAAGGGCGCCATTATCAATCTTGCCTCCATGACCTCCTATGTCCCGCTCTCGGGAGTCTGGGCTTACGATGCGGCTAAAGCGGCCGTAATGAACCTTACCATGGGAGCGGCAAAAGAATTTGCCCCTCACGGTATAAGGGTCAACGCCATAGCGCCCGGTTTTTTTATAGGGAAACAGAACAAGGCTCTTCTCATTAAAAATGAAGCTACAGGAGAGCTTACCGAAAGGGGTCAGCAGGTTGTCGATAGAACTCCCTTCGGGCGTTTTGGGGATGTAGCGGAGCTGTCCGGCGCCACGGTCTTTCTGTCCAGCGATAAGGCTGCCGGCTTTGTTACCGGGGTCACGCTGCCGGTGGACGGTGGATTCCTGGTGGATAACATCTAAAAGCGCGATAAGGAATAACAGATGAAGATACAGAGAATCGAAGCGGAGGCCTGGCTGGTAAAAGCAAAGTCGGGAGGCCTGCCGGAGAAGCTGCGGGAAAGCGAGGTAGAGACGAAAGGATTTGCGAAAGGATTTTCAGAGGAGCTGATCTATCCTTCATCGGTGTGCAGGGCGGGCAGCGATGTGCTGGTCATGGTAAAGCTGGAATCAAGCCGGGCTCTGGCCGTAATAGGGGAGAATAAGGCAAGGTTTGACGGGATTGGCCTTAATTCCGAATCAATCACGTTGTGTCCTTTAAGTCCGAAGAATGCGGCAAGGCTCAGGCGGATTTTACCTTTCACGGCGCCAACACCGGTATTCGACAGGGATATTACCCTCGGATTGGGAGACAGGTTGGGTATCGCATCGCCCGGGCACTTAAGGCTCATCAAGAAACTTAAAAGTTTAAAGCCTGAAGGCGAAGAGCGTACCTTTGCGCCGGTCCTGGCGCAGCAGTCGGTACGCGAGCTGGACCTGACAGGGCGCAACTACCGGGATGTGCTGGATGCCGCTTCCTGGGCTGTATTCCAGGAAGGCTATACCTCGGGATGGGGAGCGGACGGCGATCATTTGAAAACCGCAGCATGGGTAAAGACTGCCCTCAAATTGGGTTTTACCATGATTACGGCGGATGTCTCCGACTACATACATAAGGAATTCGTCAATCTCGGGGATCGGGAAGCCCTTTCCCTCTATGAGAAGAGAGTGAAAAAGGCAATTCGTGAAAAGCTTGAAGCGAGGTACCTGAATCTTGCTCTGCAGATCGATGTCGGCGATACTATAAAATTTTCCCGGGAAGAGCTGGCGCGGATTGTGCTTGTTTACGGCAATGCGGCCGATTATGCCGAGAAGCTCTATCGGGCAGGCGTAAAGACGGGAAAGCCGTTCGATTTTGAGCTTTCTATTGATGAGACGGAAACACCCACTCTTGCCGAGGCGCATGTGTTTATGGCAAAGGAGATGCAGGAAAGAGGGATTAAAGTCTTATCTATGGCGCCCCGCTTCGTCGGGGAATTCCAGAAGGGAATCGACTACATCGGTAACAGCGGCGATTTCGAATCAAGTTTCCGCATCCATGCCTCTATAGCGAGATTCTTTGGTTACAGGATTTCAGTGCACTCGGGAAGCGACAAATTCGGGGTTTTCCCGATTATCGGCAGGCAGACACGATACCGCTTTCACCTTAAGACTGCGGGCACAAACTGGCTCCAGGCTCTTCTCGTTATCGCGGAAACGGAACCGGGCTTCTTCCGGAGTCTACACAGAAAGGCACTGGAACGTTTTCCCGCAGCCCGGAAGTACTACCATATCACTCCCGATCTATCCAGAATTCCGGATCCGGATTCGCTGAAAGATGAACAACTCAATACAATTTTCAAGAATCCCGATGCCCGTCAGCTTCTCCATGTTACCTACGGCGAAATGCTGCGGGAACCTGATTTAAAAGAGGAAATTTACCGGGTTTTGAATAAACATATGGAGGATTACTGGAGCTCATTAGAGAGCCATATCGGAAAACATATAGAATATCTGGGATTGATCTCAGGAAATAAGTAAACCGGAGGATGAGGAATGGAATTTATTACCGAAGATTTTTTGCTGCAGAACAACACGGCCAAGAGGCTGTATCATGAGTTTGCTGAAAAGATGCCTATATATGATTACCACTGCCATCTCTCACCGCAGGAAATTGCCGAGAATGAACAGTATAAAAATATAACGCAGCTCTGGCTCAAGGGAGATCACTATAAATGGCGGGCTATGCGGGCGAACGGTGTCAACGAGCGCTTAATTACAGGAGATGCCAGTGACAATGAAAAATTCACAGCCTGGGCGAAAACTGTGCCAATGACTGTACGGAATCCTCTCTATCACTGGACCCATATGGAACTAAAGAAGCCTTTCGGTATCGATAAAAAGCTGCTGGATCCTAAGACGGCCAAGGAAATCTGGAATGCCTGTAATGAAAAGCTTAAAGGAGAGGATTTCCGTGCCAGGGGCATCCTCTTTGCTATGAATGTAAAGGTAGTGTGCACGACGGACGATCCGGTGGACAGCCTGGAGTATCATACTATGATAAAAAATGACAGCGATTTCGCCGTCAAGGTGCTTCCTGCCTTCAGACCGGATAGAGCCATGGCCGTTGAATCGCCGGATCTTTTCAATGAATGGCTGGATAAACTCGAAGAAGCTTCGGGACTCGAGATAAAGGACTTTACGAGCTTTCTCGAGGCTGTTCAAAAGCGGCACGATTTTTTTCATAACGCCGGCTGCCGGATCTCCGACCATGCCGTTGAGGCGCCCTTCGCCGAAGATTATCTCGAAAGCGATATAATTTATATCTTTCATAAAGCCAGAAGCGGCAAGAGCCTTGAGGAAGAGGAGGTCCGGAAATTCAAGTCCGCCATGCTGCATCAATTTGCCGTCATGAATCATAAGAGGAAATGGACAATGCAGCTTCACATGGGGGCGTTGAGAAATACAAACAGCCGCTTCTTCAAACGCCTTGGCCCGAACTGCGGTTTCGATTCCATGGGCGATTTTGAGATAGCGAGACCGCTGGCCCGGTTCCTCGATAGGTTGGACGTGAAGGAGCAGCTTCCCAAGACTATACTCTACGCCCTGAATCCGCGGGACAATGAGCTGATAGCCACAATGGCCGGTAATTTCCAGGACGGCTCTGTTCCGGGTAAGATCCAGATCGGCTCTGCCTGGTGGTTCAACGATCAGAAAGACGGTATCGAACATCAGCTTAATGCTCTATCCAACATGGGGCTCTTGAGCCAATTTGTGGGCATGCTGACAGATTCCAGGAGCTTACTATCATTTCCCAGGCATGAATATTTCAGGCGGATCCTCTGTAACCTTTTGGGCGCCGATGTGGAGAACGGGGAGCTGCCGATGGACTTTAATCTTCTCGGAAAGGTGGTGCAGGATATTTCTTATAACAACGCCGTAAGATACTTCGGTATTGATTTGCGTTAGCGTATCAGGAGGATTCCGGGTTACCGCTTTTCTTCCTGCGACTTGCCGGATGAGGAGCTCCTTCAGATCGTGGATGCAGGCCGGAGGGCGCCTTCGCGATATAACCGCCAGCCGTGGGAATTTATCGTTATACAGGATCACAGCATACTGGCTCAGTTGGGAAGGATCCAGGCAGGCCCGTTTCTCCCCCTGTTCAGGCGGGGAAAAAGGAT
>CBDUZM010000008.1:0-21876 GCA_965371685.1 uncultured Spirochaetaceae bacterium
AAATGCCAGGCTCTTGGGTGGTGATTATTCTTCCTGCAGGAGGATTATCCGATCGCCCGGATTTATGCGATCGAAGAAGCTCCCGGGGGTGATTATACCTTCAGAAAGGTTTTCATCGGTTTCAATGATTTCAATATTTCCCAGGACATCCTCTTCTTTATAAACAAAACCTACCCTGTCCGATCGCAAGTTCAGTCTGTCCTTCTTTATAATGAGAAATCTATCCTCCACTTCCACACCCTGGAAGGTACCCACATCTACGACACCCTTGTCGAACTCCCGGGCTAGAATCCTTCCTTTCAGAGGGAAAAGCTCTTTCAGCTTTGTAGACAGCCGGAGAAGAGCTTCCTCAACCCTCTTGTTTCCCGTCCTGTATACAGAAAGGTCGGCGACAGGAGATCCTGTACGTGTCAGATAGACGGACGCATCGATTTGAATGCTTCTCTCATTTTCGTCGAACCGCACTAAAAGAAAGTAATCGCTTTCCAAAGCGCGGGCTTCCCTGTAAGCCTGATCAAAACTGTCCACCTCTCTGTCGGAAGAAGGTAAATCGAAGATGTCGTAGCGAAAAAGCAGATGCTCGATGTAGTTAATGAACTCTTTATCGGCATACAGGTGTACAAGCGAATTATCAGGACTGAGGGTAAAGATAGCGAGGCTATAGTAATCTTTCTCGAGCGAGTACTGATCGAAAGTCTTCTCCGGATCGCGAAAAGGAATCAACCGGGATGCCCATCGAACACCAACGGTGTTTATCAACTTGTTCTCATAAATTTCGATAGTATCAAGGAAATCCGTTTCTTCGTACTGGAAATAATCCCTGAGAAATAAGAGCTCCATGAGATATTTATAGGGAAATCCCATAATTCGAAAAACATTGGCATAGGCAAGCCGGGCATCATGGTATTCGTTGTCCAGCGCAAGGCTTCTTCTATACTCCAGCTGAGCTCGTGTCAGTTGATTATTCCTTTCGTATTTTCTGCCCTCTTCGAGTCGGTAAAACGCATATAGACGTCTCTGCCTTTTCGTCTGTTCGGGATAACGCATGGCCAGGTTTTCCGCCGCAATCCTTGCCGTCTCTGCCCCCGGTTTAATTCGCAGTGCCCAACCGAAACTGGTCAGCGCTTCCTCCACCGCCCCTGTATCGGCATAGGCGATTCCCAGAGTGTATCTCGCCTGGTAAAGCTGATCCGGTATCTGTGATGTTATTATTTCTTTGAGAAGAGGAACGGCTTCTACGGCTCTGTCCTGAAGAATCAGTATATCCGCTAATAGCTGCTTTGCCTGGTGGTAATTTGGCTTCAAAGAAAGAGCCGTGTTCAGATATTCAGCACCCCCCTCGTATTCACCCTTGCGATAAAAGTATCTTCCCGCCGTATAATAAACCTCAGGATTGTCGTTCGAGTACTTCAAAGCCTGTTCCAGATAGGTGAGAGAAGCCTCTTCATCCCCCAGTTCCTCGTACAAAAGAGCTAAATGAAGCAGCGCCTGAAGGTTCCACGGCGATGCTCTTAACGTTTCCAGGAACTGAAGGGCTGCCTGGCGTTTCTTCCCGTCGGCGAGATCAAGCTGGGCCAGCCCAAGCATGGCTTCCAGATTATTCGGCTCGGATTCCAGCACACCCTGATAAAGCTCCCTGGCTTCCGGCAATTCTCCAAGGCCGGTGCGTATCTTAGCTTCCAAATTGATCAGCTCTCTGTTTTGCCTGTCCAATTTTCGGGCTTTGACAGCCCAATTCAATGCTTCATCGTTCTGCCCGAGAATATGAAAGCTCTCAGCGAGACCAATCATTGGTTTTACGAAAGAGGAATTAAGAGACAGCGACTCCTTGTACAGCTCAACCGCCCTATGATATGAACCATCGAGCTGGGCGTGAGTGCCTTTTCGATACAGATCGACTGCGTTTTCCTGCCCATATGCATAAATCGACGGGATAAGGAAAAGAAGTACCTGCCAAATACCGATCAGACGAGTCTTATTATCCCGTTTGTTCTGTAACTTCATCTGCTCCCGAATCCGGCACGTCAAGCACGAGTTTTATGGTACGTATTTTATGACCATCCATTTCCTGGATAATTATGTCCATATTGCTATAACGCACCTTCTCAAACCTTACAGGTATTTTGCCGAAAAGGTTGAACACAAACCCTCCAAGTGTCTCTGCGTCCTCTTCCGGAAGATCCAGGTGGAGTTCATCATTTAAATCCTCCAAGTTTACACGGGCATCGCAGAGAAATACTCTCTCGCCTGTCTTGAGAATATCCTCGGTTTCATTATCAAATTCATCCTGGATGTCGCCGACAATTTCTTCAATAATATCCTCCATACATACAATTCCGGATGTCCCTCCATACTCATCCACCGCTACGGCAATGTGTACTTTTTTTCGTTTGAATTCCCTGAGCAATGAATTAATTTTTTTACTTTCAGGCACAAAGTAGGGAGTTCGACTAATTGCAGAAAGCTCCATGTCTTCATCGTCTTTCAGCATATACCGGAGAAGGTCTTTCGCATAGAGAATACCCACAACATTATCTATCGTATCTTGAAAAACGGGAAGTCGTGAATGCCCGCATTGAATTACCGTTTCCAGCAACTCTTTTTTCACAGTATCGCTTGAAAGGCTCACCACGTCTATCCGCGGAACCATGATTTCTTTTACTGTAGTTTCGGATAATTGAGCGATACCCCTGATCATCTCAAGTTTTTCATGGTCTATATCCGATAAGTCATCCTCGTCGTCTTCCGCACTCTTGCTGAAGAGTTTTTTAAATATTGCCTTTTTCTTCAAAACAATGTCTCCTCTTTTATTTTATTGAGCAGTTTTTCCTGTAATCTTATCATTTTAGAGCGTTTATTCTCATGCTTCATACCCCCTAAATGGAGCAATCCGTGGATGAGAAGTCTTTTTGCTTCCTCCGCAGGGTCCACATTATACTTTTCGGCTTGTCCTATGAGTGTATCCAAGGAAATAACAACATCACCAAAAGGGAAGCCGGAATGGGATTCCTTATCGTGCGGAAAATTGTCCCCCTGTCCGAATGAAAGCACATCTGTCGGGCGATCTATATCACGATATCGATAGTTCAGCTCCTGTATCCTTTCATCGTTGCATAGTAGCAGTGAAACCTCACGGTTATCAATACCCATCAGATTCAGGATCTTATGACAAATATCTACAAACCTGCTTCCCCACGGCGGCGCCTCTATCCCTTCACAGGTAAGATACACCCAATTCATTGTGCCGCCTCTTTTGTCTTAGGGTATTCGATACGGGAATGGAGATAACCCGAGATAAAATGAACAAAGCTGTCATTGATCTTTTCCAGATCGTTAAAAGCAAGGTTACTCTGGTTAAGACCACCCGCTTTGAATCTCTCCATGATGATAGCCCAAAATACTTTTTTCAGCTTGGCTATTGTTGGTTTTTTTAGTGTCCGGGAGGCGGCTTCCACAGCATCGGCTAACATTACTACGGCGCCCTCCTTTGTCTTCGGCCATTCACCTGAGTACCGGAAATCATCAGATGAAACTCTATCCTTTACCTCAACCTCCAGGGCGCGTTGATAAAAATAATTGATTACCCCTTTCCCATGGTGCTGGGCAATTACATCAATTACCTCCTTGGGCAGCCCCAGCTCTTTACCTTTTTCCACGCCAAGTTTCACATGAGACTTGATTACAGCGGCAGAAAGACTCGGTTTAAGATCATCATGTCGATTATTTTCCCGCTGGTTCTCAATAAAATAGCTGGATTGATCAATTTTACCTATATCATGGTAATAAGCTCCTACCCTTGCCAGCAGTGCATTAGCGCCGATTTGGGTGCATGCGGATTCCGCCATGTTGGCCACCAGGATAGAATGGTTATATGTGCCGGGCGCCAGGCTGAGCATCCTCTTGAAGATGGGAGCGTTTAGATCGGAAAGCTCCATTAGCCTGAAACGCGTAGGGGCATTCATTATGTGCTCTATAATAGGTAAAAAACCAAGGCTCAAGATGCCGCTGAAAAATCCATTTGCGCCTCCCCATGCCAGGGCGAGAGGAAGCTCAGATACGGTAAAGTTCCTTAAGAATCCCATTGTTACAAGTATGAAAGTGTTGAAGAGAGTTAAGGCTAAACCCGCACGAATCAGGTCTATTCTCCTTTCTGCTTTCAACGCAACTGCACAGCCTGCTGCTCCTGAAAATAGCGCAAAGAGAAATGCGGTAACGTCCATACGAGCCACAATAAGAAGAAGTAAGGATAGCACAAGTGAGCTGATAACACCGACCCGGGGCGAAATTATCATAGTAATGAGGATCGAAAACATACCGACAGGAATGATTACAGAAAAGGGAATCCATTCTGAATGCCAGTTAATTTGAACAAGAAATGCCGATACAAGGAGGTAGGTAAGAGCCGTGCCGATCAGGAAGTAAATTTGGTTCAGGGTAAAACCGTTGGAAAAGAATTGCTTGTTTAGAAGAAAGATGGAGAAGAGGAACAGCAGGCCGAGAAAAAAGGCGGTGCCGGCGATACTGTTGATATTCACCGTAATGACGCTTTCTCCTATAGCATTTATTTTTACGAGACTTTCTTCGTCGATTATGTCTCCCTTTCTGACTATCACCTGTCCTTCAATCAGTCTACGAATTACATCTGTTACTTCATCCCTGGCTCTCTTTCGCTCCATTTCCGTTAATGCTTCATTAAAAAAAGCGTTTTCTTTAGCAAACATCATTATGAGAAGATATACCAGGTTCTTGTCCACTTCACCGAAAGAGTCAGTCCTTTCGTGTGTCTTAACCCAATCCTGCAAACGATCTGGTGTAACAATGTCCTCCAGAAGAATCCGTTCCTTTCCCATCTTGCTGTGCCGGATTTCTATCATCCCCCCTGAAAAAAGGTCAGAACCCTTATCCAACAGGGTCTGAAAACTAACTAACCCCTGGTACATGATTTTTTCCAGAAGAACCGCAGAAATGTTAAAGATTTCGTCCTTATTGTCTGTAGAAAGCAGAAAAGAAATTTCCTTTTGTGTAATCTTGCCGATAAGATCGGGGAATTCCCGCTGCAGCAGAACAAAGAACTTCTTTTCGTCTATCTCCTTCCCTGAATCGTCTGATTCGGGGAAAACACTTTTCTTAAACCGGTCAAAAGATTCTATACTATCCTGAGTAATATCATCATTCATGTCAAAAACAGGCGGGACTAATTTCTCGCTGGCATCCTTTAATGTAGATGTGGTTTCTTCATCTACATAGTGTATGTCGCGGTCGACAACAATGTCTTCGCTTGCCACCATTCCCAGATCGACGGATGGGGGTTTGACGAAGAGAGTTTCCTTCTGGGTTGCTGTTATGACGATGAGTAATGCCAGGCCATAGGAGACGAGAAGCACAACAGCAATTCTTCTATCGAACCGCTGTTTCCTCAACCAGCCTTTAACAGTCATCAACCAGGGAAAACTACTTTTTTTCTGTTTCATTTTCATACGCGCGGACGATCTCTCTAACGAGCGAATTCCTTACTACATCCTTTTCACTGAAAAAAATAAAACGAATTCGCTGTATCGAATTAAGAACAGAGATAGCATGCAAAAGTCCCGAATCCTCCTTTTTAGGAAGATCGATCTGTGTGATGTCACCTGTAATGACCGCTTTAGATCCTTCGCCAATGCGGGTAAGGAACATCATCATCTGCTCCTTTGTAGTATTTTGAGCCTCATCCAGAATGACAAAAGCATCAGCAAGAGTCCTTCCCCTCATATAGCCTAGCGGTGCTATTTCGATAACCCGGTTCTCCTCCATACTCCGGATTGACTCAAAAGGGATAAGAGCTTCCATAGCATCGTAAAGGGGACGCAGATATGGACTAATCTTCTGCTCCAGATCTCCCGGAAGGTATCCTAAGCTCTCACCCACTTCAACAACAGGCCTTGTCAGGATAAGTTTTCGCTTAGATCGTGAAAGAATCGCTTTGATAGCATGGGCTATGGCGAGGTAAGTTTTCCCGGTGCCCGCAGGTCCGATACCAAAAACCATTTCATATTTTTCAATGCCATCCAGGTAGAGTGCCTGATTATAACTCTTGGGGAATATCCGAATATTACTCTTGGGTATATACACATGACTTTCCCGTAACAAATCGGTATCGCTGCTTCCTCCCCCATTTATTGTGTGGAATATAGCTCTAACTAGATCAGGACCCGGGTGTTGACCCAAACGAACATAATCCTCCAGTTGAGTAATTATACTTCGAAATGCAAATTTAAGCTCTTCGTCTTCTGTTTACAGAAATATTTCATTGCCCCTGGAATAAATACTTACCCCTAGTAATTCTTCCAGTGTCTTCAGGTTCTTATCGTTTGCCCCGCAGAGCTCGTTGAGAAGGCTGTTCTTTAATACTACGGCTACCCTTGCTGCCAATTATTAACCTTGGAATATCCTGTATAAGTGTAATGTCTGGACATAGCAAAGGTCAACCCCGGAGGTTGATGCCCTGCTTGTCTCTTCGAATGCTTCGCTTCATCTCGGGAATACCTTGCCACTTTAAAAGCAGCGTGAATATCGGCATCCATTCATAATAGTCACCTACAACGGCGTCGGTCTGAAGAACCTGTTGAACACTGAAATCAAAGGTAAGGTCCCAATCGTGAAGCTGGTGAACGGCCTTAATGCTGACGGATTTCAGGTTAAACGACGAATATTCTCTGTCATTTATATTGAAAAAGTTGAATGATCTCAACAGATCCTCAAAAGGATTGACCCATGTTCCGGGTCCGCTCACATATTCTGCATAAGCCGGGAAATAAAGGTACAGCTTTCTATTGTGTGAGTTGATGCTGATGGAAAGATCGAGAAAACGGTGGATACTTAATGAGGTATCCCAGGAAAAAGCCAGGCTGCTCTGCGTAAACCTCTGAAAATCCATTATAACCGATGTATTCAACGCAGTTTCCAGTCTTACCCTGTCCTTCCAAAAATAAGCCGGGAGGGCATCAGATGTATATCCTATATAAAACTGGATAGGGAGAAATTTTTCCGTTACGCCGACTGTCTCCCACACTCCATTCGATATATTAAGGGTAAGGGGCAACTGCTTCTCAGCAAGAAAGGAAGCTCCCCATCCCTTCCAGACCAGGGTAGATCGGGAACGGTATAGAGGTTGATTTTCCGGAACGAACACCAACTCCTGTTCCAGCAGATATTCAGCTTTGTCAGGGTAAAGCTTGAACAGCTTCAGCTTTGTTTCCGCCTGATCAAAAGCCTGTGCGTTCAGATCAAAACTGAGCTCTCCTGCAAACATGAACCAGGGCAAAATGCTCAGTGACTCTGTTACAACGAGTGGATCAAAAACCCAGCTGTTCCCCGCTTCACCGACTCCTCCTTTAACCTTCGATCTGAGACAGCCCAGAGTTAAATCCACATCTCCCCTGTAGATCATATCCAGGGGAGGAAGCACTGCGGAGATATTGAGGGAATGCGGCACTCCGCCGGTGCTGTAAATGATAGAATTGGCGACCTGATGCCTCGAAACCGTCTCCTTATCCCATTCGAAGCTGCCGCTTGAGAAGATTTGACCGGTTCCCGTATAATAGTAGCGATACACATCCCACACCATGTCATATTGAAGTTTTGACAGGGCAAGCGCAGGTTCGCCGAGAAAAGGGAAAACGCTCAAGCTCAAGGCATTATTGATATCAACACCTGATTTTTGATAATTCCCGTCTAAGAGATCGTCCCACTCCGGCTGGGGTACATCGGAGGAACGGTTGAAGCTGCTGCTGTAAATCCCATCAAAAGAGATGTCCTCGAACCCTCTCAGGATTCCTCCCCAGAGGGCAAAACCGGAGTGAAGCTTAAATAATAAACTCATATCGATTGAGGTATATCTGCTTCCCCAATTAACATCATCGGCCGTACTCCATCCGGGATGGTTGAATTGATTCTCGAGTAGAAATTTTGGCAGTATTTCATAGCTGAGAGTGAAAAAGCTCGGAATGAATCTACTGGAAGACTTTTCAACATCACCCCTCGGGGGAGGAACAACGAAGTCTTCCTGGTCTTCCTCAGGGAGAGGAGCTTCTTCTTTCTCTTCGGATGACGGCAGCCTGAATTCTCTACCCGGTTCATATTCGTCCTTCCAGCCGGTGTCCTCTTTCGTCTTTTTTGACTGACTTACAGCCGGCAATTTCAACAACTCGCCTTTAAGCCGAATCTGGGCATTGGGCAGGATCAACCGGCTGGGAAAGAAAAATTTTCGGTTTGGATCCACAGCAAGCAGCGGATCGGAGTAGTCAGGGATGTATTTACTCTGCCAGTAAAGATCAATATCGAATCTTTGAAAGGTAAACTCCCGCAGATAAAGGGTATCGAAAGGGAAGACCAATCTGCTTCTCATCTGCCAGATGAAGTTGTCTTTTGTCTCCGGATATAGATTCCAGGACACCGAACCCGGAGGAAGCAATTCCGCACCCTGCTGCCCCTGCAGCAGAGACGTCCAGCTGATCTTCTCCGACCTGCTGTAGAAATCCTCCGGGAAAAAAGGATCCGAGTAGAGCTCAAAGTGGCCGGAAATAGTCTTACCTCCGCTTCCCAGATTCAGGTTGGTATTGATCCCGTAACGGAACGGTAGATTAAGCCCGAACAGCACGCTCGAATTCCAGTGGCTTATGAGATCGCCTTCTGCGAATTGAGAATAATAGGAGGAACCGGCTAAAGGGAAAATGCTGCGGCTCACACCCAGACCACCCTTAAACCGCCAAAGGGGAGAATGATCCGCAACCACCCCGGCGAATCCTCCAAGACGGGAATATACGTCTAAAAGGATCTTGAGCACATGAGTGTCCGGTCTTTTTTTCGCTTCAGTCCTTTCCTCCGGTCGTACCGTCCTAAGGAACAACCCCTCGATTTCTCTCTCCAGAATTTCTGTATCTTGTTCACCCACCCTGAGAAACGACAGGGCACTCTCCTTTTTTTCCGGTGTGCCATAAAGATAAGTGGTTGTCTGGATAAACCATCCTTCCCGGTTTCGATAACCGATGGCGGGATGAAAAAAGAATTCATCTCCCGGTTTGAAAAAAAAGGGGATGTAGAGAAGAGGCACTCTGCCGACGAAGAGTACCGCATCTCGAATTGCCCATTCGCCGGGCGCCAATACATAGATCTTGGATGCTGCTATGTGCCAGTGCGGATCCTCCTGGTCATCGCAGGAAGTCACACTTCCCTCATCCAGGAGAACTACATCACTATCCAGGCGGGATATGGTCTGACCGGCAAAATAGTAGCTAACCGGTTCATTTTCCTCGATTTCCCGCACCGTTTCTCCCCTTCCTTCGATAAAAACACCCGCCCACGTTTCAAGATCGAAGGAAAAACTCTCGCTGGTAAATATTTCCGGTTTACTGTCCCCCCGCTGAAGAAGGTATTCCACACTGCCGTCAGCGCTGAGCATCTGCCTGGTTCGATTTACCAGTATCCGTTGAGCTTTGATCCGGTGGTAAACATCCTCTTTGAGATCAATCAGCTCGATGATTACGTTTCCCTGCATGAGAAGGTAATCCTCGTTCACTTCTTCGATGGTAAAATATTCTGTGCTGCCCGCCTGAGGAATTTTGATTCGCCTGGTAGGAACAGCCGACTCGTCCGTCTCGGGTTGCAGCCCGTAGTACCGGTAAAGCCTCGATTTCAGAGCATCGAGACTGCCCGTGTCTTCGAGCCCGATTCTTCTGCACCAGGAAGCAAGCTCATAGAAATCGGCTGTGTCGATGTCCTTTGCAAGGGTCTGAAAAAAGAGTGTGCCTTCCGGCGGTTCATCCAGGCTGAAAATGTTCGCAGTCTGGAGCAAAAGAATGCCCAGGAGGAAAAGGATGATTTTTCTTAAATATTTATTCACTTCAATTCCCATACAGCACTTGTACTATATATCAACACAGGATAGTGCCTTCTGCAAGGTATTTTTTCAGGTACCAGCCGGTGTAGGATTCCTTACATTTAACAAGGTCTTCAGGTGATCCGGCAAAAACCATCTCTCCTCCCTTGTCTCCTCCCTCCGGTCCTAGGTCGATGATATAATCCGACTGTTTCACCACATCCATATTATGTTCTATCAGGATCGCTGTATTCCCTCCGTCAACAAGGATCTGTAATACTTCCATAAGCATCTTCACATCGGCGAAATGCAGGCCCGTAGTCGGTTCATCGAGGATGTAGAAAGTTTTTCCCGTGCTTTTCTTTGATAACTCAAGAGCGAGCTTTACTCTCTGAGCTTCCCCGCCGGACAGGGTCAAAGCGGATTGACCCAGGGTAATATAGCCCAGGCCCACCGATGTGAGTGTTTCCAGCTTTCTTTTCGCCTGAGGAATTTTATCGAAGAAAGCTACTGCTTCATCCACCGTCATTTCGAGAACTTCAAATATGTTTTTACCTTTATACCTTATATCCAACGTCTCATGATTGTAGCGTTTTCCCTTGCATACATCGCAGGTTATATAGACATCGGGGAGAAAGTGCATCTCTATGCGAATCGTGCCTCCTCCCTGGCAGTTCTCACAGCGCCCGCCTTTAACGTTAAAAGAAAAACGCCCCGGTTTATAACCCCGCGTACGGGATTCCGGCAGAGAAGCAAAGAGGTCCCTGATAATCGAAAAAAGGCTGATATAGGTGGCCGGATTCGATCTAGGCGTCCTTCCTATTGGGCTCTGGTCGATATTAATTACTTTGTCGATTTTTTCGCAGCCCTCGATGGAACTGTACCGACCCTCAGTCAGCCTGCTCTTTCCCACACGGTTGGCGATAATCGGATACAGAAGATCGGTGAGCAGTGTGGATTTCCCCGATCCGGAAACACCCGTAATAACAACCAGTACGCCCAGAGGGAAAGCCACATCAATACTTTTAAGGTTGTGCTCGGCGGCGCCCCTGATAACGATACGGGAATCTTTCACTTTCCTTCTTTGATGAGGAGGCTCAATACGGAGCTCTCCTGAGAGGTATTTTCCCGTTAGAGATTCCTTATTTGCCATGATCTCTTCGCATGTACCTTGAGCCACCACATAACCGCCGTGGACTCCCGCTCCTGGTCCGAGATCGACAATATGATCAGCTGCCCTCAGGGTCTGTTCATCATGCTCGACCACGATCAACGTGTTCCCGAGATCGCGAAGATGCATCAGCGTATCCAGCAGACGCCGATTGTCCCGCTGATGCAAGCCCATGGTAGGTTCGTCCAGAATATAGAGCACGCCCATCAGCGAGGAACCGATCTGTGTAGCCAAACGTATTCTTTGAGCCTCTCCCCCCGAAAGGGTCGCTGCCTTACGTTCCAGTGTGAGATAATCGAGTCCCACACTTTGAAGGAAGGTGAGCCTGGCGCGAATTTCTTTCAGAATCTGCCTGGCGATCTGGGCCTTGGTTGAATCCAGAGAAAGGTCAGAAAAAAAAGAGATGGTATCCTTTACCGGGAACGAAGTCACTTCATGTATATTCCTGCCGCCGACAGTAACGGACAGGCTCTCGCGGCGCAGACGCTTTCCGAGGCAATCAGGACATTCCTTCTGGCTCATGTACGATTCCAACCATTCCTTGATACCGTCGGACTTCGTTTCCAGGTACCTCCTCCTCAGGTCTTTAAGAATTCCCCGATATCCGGAGGTATAACTCCACTGGCTTCCTCTATCTTCGTTGACATAGTTAAATTTTACCTGTTCATCGGTGCCGTGGAGTATAATATCGATAATTCGCTTCGGTAGTTTATTTAAAGGTGTATCCAATTTGAAACCGAATTGTTCGGACAAAGACAGTAAAATACTTCGATGCCACCGGGCTCGAGGGTTGTAAGGCGCAATGCCTCCCTGATCAAAGGATAGAGAAGGATCCGGTATGATCTTCTCAGGGTCAAATTCAAGAGTAATTCCTAAACCGGAACATGAAGAGCAGGCGCCATACGGATTATTAAATGAGAAGAGCCGGGGTTGGAGCTCCGGAATACTAACCCCGCAGACAGAGCATGCGTTGACCTGGGAAAAGAACTCTTCCCTCTCCCCTTTTGCATTTTTGATAAGGGCGATCAGCTTACCGTCTCCCACTTCCAGAGCGGCTTCTACAGACTCGGACAACCTCTTCCGAATATCCGGGTATATTTTAAGCCGGTCTACCACAATTTCGATGGAGTGTTTCTTATTCTTATCCAGGACGATATCCTCATCCAGTGACCGTATCTCGTTATTCAGGCGGATTCGAGCGAATCCGGAACGTCTGACATCTTCCAGGACCTTCTGATGCTCTCCTTTTCGTCCTTTGACTACCGGGGCGAGTAGAAACGTTCTGCTGCCTTCCGGAAGCGCCAGGATAGCGTCGATAATCATATCAACCGATTGCTCGTGGATCTCTCTCCCGCATATAGGGCAGTGAGCTGTACCTATACGCGCGAAGAGAAGCCGCAGATAATCGTATATTTCCGTCACGGTTCCAACAGTGGATCTGGGGTTTCGGTGAGTGGTTTTCTGTTCTATTGATATGGCAGGAGACAATCCCTCAATGTAATCCAGGTCCGGTTTTTCGAGGCGACCCAGGAATTGTCTTGCGTAAGAGGAGAGAGATTCCACGTATCTCCTCTGACCTTCCGCATAAATCGTATCGAATGCCAAAGATGACTTACCTGACCCGCTCAATCCGGAGACCACGATAAATTTATCCCTGGGAAGCTCGAGATCGATATTCTTTAAGTTGTGTTCTCGGGCGCCTTTTATAACAATCTTTTTCATATCGATAGAATGGCGCCATTATACCTTAAAAGAGTTTAAAGATTAAATAAGATCAGCAGAAATTTTCTCTTAACAATACTTATTGTATGGGTTTATCTATCCATGGAGATCTAAGCTGTTTCCCGGCCAGCACACCGTAATGACCGGAATGTTCCGTTTCCCGCAGTACGGTCCAGACTTCCCTGGCTCGAAATTCCCAGCCCGAGGCATAGCTGGAAACCCCCAGATAATATAGATGTTTGTAAAGAGAAGCAGAGTCGAAATACCCGGAAATCTTTTCACTTTTTAAAATCAGGCGAAAAAATTCGTTTAGATCACTGAACTGAAAGAAAGGATCCATCCTCAGGTATTCGGCAATACCATCGGAAAGAATCATGATAACGGAAAAAAGTGTATGGACCATGGCATCCGGATTGGATGGGCCTTGCCTGCTGTTCTTGTAATAGAACTCTCCCAGCTCCCGGTGCGCCTGTGCAGTCGGCTGTTTTTCAAGACGATAGAGCTCGAGCACCTTGTTCAGCCCTTTTTCCAGATACTTATCCAGGTAGAGATTCTTATTAAGTTTAAAAATATCCGTATAATATGCTTGATCTTCTTCTATAATAGAAATTAATGTGGCTTCCCACTCCCTGTACCGGGCATCCATCTTATACAGATCTGCCAGCTTATATAGAAGAATGTATTTATCGTCAGGAATGGGGAACGCCTCTTTCTCGCTAAAGGCTTTTTCATACTGCTTTATTGCAAGGCTGCTCTCCCCTTCAATCCTGAAGATATCGCCTAACGCCATCTCAACTTCAGGATTGACCGGTTTCATATCCAGAACCTTATTGAAGAGGTACAGAGCCCTGCCGTACTCACCCCTGTCCATCTCCATTCTGGCCATTTCATAGAGAACCCAGCACGGCAGCTTCTCTTGAGCGGAAGCCGTGAAGCCAAAAATGGCAAAGAACAGCAGGAAGACCGCGGTCAGGCGCCGAATTCCACTTATTGGTTTCATTCAACATTTCCCTCTGTTGAAAATAACGGCAAATTCCTGCGTTTCGGTAACCTTTAAAATATAAGAACAGGAACACGATGGACAGGCTTAAAAGCATGAAACCGCCTATTTCAGGCGGACATCAAGAAGACCATCACAAACAGCGCCACCGTTTCTATCAGTCCTATAACGATGATATAGTTAGCAAAACCTTTTCCTGTTTCAGCGAGAGCATCTGAGGCAGCCGCTCCGGCCTTTCCCTGGAACAGAGCCGACATACCTATAGCCAGGCCGCCCAACAAACCCCCACCGAGCTGCATCTCGGGCAGAGCGCGTCCAAGCGCACCCATCAGAATCATCCCGTATATTGTCTGCGTCAGGGGAGCGCCGACAAAAGCGATCAGCATAAAAGGCGCCGCCTTGTTCTGCATAAAACATTTCTTCCAGGCCCCTACAGCGGCCATTCCTGCTGACCCGACGCCCATGGCCGATCCGACAGCGGCAAGAGCGAGGGATGCCGCAATACCCAGTTCTCCAAAATTCTGCATTCAGTAAATCCTCCTAATTCCTATAATTGACCATTCATAGATTTATAATTCCTAAAGGGTTTATAGGGTATACCAGTCCATTCCATACCGAGGTGATTGGAAAATTCGAGCACATTCAGCCGCACACCATGTACAATAAGAGCCAGTGCACCCATAACGATATTCAGGGCATGGCCGAAGAAGAGAATCAACGCTGCCCCCAAACCTGCGGGAAAGCCCATTCCAATATTGAGAGCCATGGCGTTGAACGCCTTCGCCACCTCCAAAGATGCCAGGCCCACAGCAAAGAGACGGACATAAGAGATGATATCGGAAAAAGAACCGATACTGTCCAGCAGCTTCAAGGGTAGTTTTGCCAGGCCGAGACCGATTCCTTTTAAAAAGCGGCCATCCTGCTCTCCGAAAATGATGATTAATCCTAAGCCGCCGAGTAGAAGCCAGGGGCCGGGAAACCAGGCTTCGAGCACGCCGAAATCCCCTTTCTCCAGAACGATCAGTCGGATAAGAAAGAACATGCCCCACACCACACAGAGCCAGCCCGGTTCTGCAAAGGCAGCGAGTTTCGGAAGCTTTTTAAAAAATTTCTTTATGTGTGCTATGGAGAGGTGAATAGCTCCTATAACGAAGCACATATGCATAACGGTTTTCGTCACATCAGCTTCACTCACGCTTCCGCCGGGAAACGCGGCAATAGCTCCGATTACCAAACGGGACAGAGGTGAAGAAGGGGTAACCAGAATATCGAAGCCGAACCAGTTTCCCGTTATTGCACCCCAGACGATTGTACAGACGGACGTGACCATAAGGAGGAAGAAGAACTCCGGCGGCGCTTTCCTGAATTTTATCCTTGCGAACACGCTCAACACGAGGAACAGGCAGCCGTAGCCCGCATCCCCTATAATCATGGCATAGAAAACGCTGAAAAAAACAAGAAAATAAAAGCTGATATCGTATTCCCTGTAACCGGGCACAGTGCCGAGAAAATCGAACATCGGCTTGATAATCCGTATCCATTTGGGGTTTCGCACCAGAGTCGGCACAGGATCATCTTCGCCGGGATCTTCCATGAGAACGGCCCATTCTTCTTCCGAAGCCTTCTTTTCCACCGTTCCCGCCAGATCTTCGGGAATATAACCGGTAAGGTAAGCGAGAGGTCCGTCCGTGTTCATACCTGCTCTGACCTCTTCGAACTCAATCATACCGTCCAATTCTGAAACAGCCTGCCGGATATCGCCTGTTTCGCCGGCAAAACGATCGATTTCCCCGGCAATTTCGTCGATTTCTTCTTCGATTCTTTGGATCTTTCCGTCCAGTTCATTTATCCCCACGGCGGGAACGGGAAATTCCACCCCGGGAAAGTTGTCGGGCTCTTCTGTCGCAGCAACCACAATCTGAAATAGATCTTTGCTCTGTTTGAGCACATATACAGCCATATTTTCGGGTAGGGACTCGAAATCTTTCCGGTTCATTGTATAGAGCCGCAGGATGATGCCTTCCGACTCCAGCTCCCTTATGTCGTCGGGATTGAAATCTCCCCAATCCTGCAATCCGGTCCTTTCTCTGTACTGACGATTCAACTCCTCTCTCAGGTCCCGTTCTCTGTCTGAAAGCTGCAATATCCTGTCGGCAATGGAAAGGCACTCATCCGGATTTTTCCTCCCGCTGCCTTCACCCCCGGATGTTTTTTCCTTCGTCCCGGAAAGGAGCTGAATGGCCCGAACCAGGCGACTACGCTTTTCTTCCAACCCGGTTAGGGTGTCGCTCTGAACAGCTCTGCTTTCCAGGTGAAGAACACCACAATCCCGCAGGGCTTCCAGGGAGCTTTCCCGCGTTGAATCGAGTACTACCAGAAAGACCTTCTTCATCTTAACAATCATGTGCTACGATACCTTCTCGATCTTTTTCTTGGCAATCTTGCCTCTCACCACCGCAGCCGTTTGCTGGTCGCCGAGATAAATCTGAATTCTTCTTATATTAAAACGGGCTTCCGGTATTTTCACCTTTTCGAAAAGATTGATCCTTTGGGTGGTTATGCGCATTTCTTCACCCAGAAGACGGGCCTGTTCATCCAGAACCCGCAGCTCGGCATCCAGTCTCAATATCGCTCTTATCCTTTCCAAAGCCGTATCCACCCAGAGAGGCATCCTGAAGAGATTATACTCAACCTCCTTGAAATCCACACCAAGAAAGATGGGAATATTGATACCGGCAATATTGCCTGTGTCCACTCGAATGGGATCCGCCTGAATCAGCTTTTCCAGCGACAGCTCCTCCCCGAACACATCCACCCAGGTCATCAGCCCGGAAATGATAGCCTCCTGCTGCAATCTTCTTTCCCTCCGCCAGATCTCAATCTTATGTATTTCCATCTGAAGCTGCTTCTTTTTAAGCTGCAGGGTAGGCAGGTAGCGGTTAAAACGCTTGAGGGCATCCTTCTGTTTCTTCAGCTCATTCTTAGTGAGCTTAATCTTAGCCATCGCCTCCCTTCTCCGGATCCTGCACGGGTTCCTCCGCGCCTTTCCAGTACCGATTAAGAAGTTCCGTCCTAAGACCGGTCTCTTCCCGGGTAAAACACTCAGAAAGAATTCGCCAGCCTGTATCCAATGCTTCTTCCAGCGGAATATTTACAGACAGATCCATCAGCTCTTTCTCGAAGAGCTCTCCGTACTTCAACAGTTTCAGGTCCCACTCAGACATACGGAAGCCCATGGACTTTTTTTCCAGGGTTTCTTTAAAGGAAGCGTATAGCTGTATCATTCCATTCATTATCGGCCTGTGGTCATCGCGGGTATTTTCGTTTACAAGCTGTTTCAAACGGGATAGTGAACCGAAAGGCTCTATCCTTCCGTTTCTCAGATAGAATTGGCCTTCCGTAATATAGCCGGTGTTGTCCGGCACAGGATGTGTAACATCATCCCCGGGCATTGTGGTTACGGCAAGGATCGTTATAGAGCCTAACCCTTCAAAATCCACTGCTTTTTCATAACGAGAAGCGAGTTGGCTGTACAGATCGCCCGGATAACCGCGGTTGGAAGGAACCTGGTCCATGGTAATTGCAATCTCCTTCAGAGCATCGGAGAAGTTCGTCATGTCAGTAAGAAGAACGAGAATTCTTTTCCCTTTCAGCGCGAATTTTTCAGCCACTGCCAGAGATATATCGGGAACCATCAGGCATTCCACCACAGGATCAGCCGCAGTGTGTATAAAAAAGATAGCTCGTGAAAGGGCGCCGCCTTCATCAAGAGTATCCCGGAAGAAAAGATAGTCGTCATACTTGAGACCGCATCCGCCAAGGATTATCATATCGACTTCAGCCTGCATGGCGATACGCGCCAGCAGCTCATTATAGGGTTCGCCGGATACCGAAAAAATGGGAAGTTTCTGGGATTCCACCAGGGAATTAAATACATCGATCATAGGGATGCCTGTCCGGATCATATTTCGCGGAATGATTCGCCTGGCTGGATTGACCGCCGGACCGCCTATCTCGATAAGATTTTCCGTAAGGTCGGGACCGTTGTCTCTCGGAGCTCCGCGCCCGTCGAAAATGCGGCCAAGCAGATTGTCTGAAAAAGACACCTGCATTGGATGCCCCAGAAAGCGTACCTGGTCGCCGGTGGAAATACCCCTGCTGCCCGTAAAGACCTGAAGCGCTACTTCCTCCCGATCGAGTCGTATGACCTCGGCGAGTGATTTATCCTGACCCGAGCTGACTTCCGCCAACTCCCCGTACTTCACGCCGTCAGCCTTTACCGTAATGACATTGCCGGCGATCCTTTCGATTCTGTTGTAAACCTTACGCATTGCCTTTTATCCCTTACTTCACCTTTGATTGTGTGCCTGCAAACTCTCGTTCCTCAGGAGCATCGTGGAATTTATTTTTAAAGAGCTCTTCCAATTCATCTGCAGGCGCCTTCCCCTTTGTCTGCAAAAGATGCTTTAGTTTCTTCTCTATGGTTTGAAACTCCTCGGTCTCAAACTCCGAACCGTTGAGATCAAGAAAAAGCTGTCTCAGCTGATAGAAGTAGCTCCTGGCTTCTGTTTTGTCCGAGAGATTGTAATTAGTCATTAGAATCTTCAAAATTGCATCGAATATGTACCGCTGCCTGACGGAGGATGTAGCTGCGTCCACAGGATCGAAAGCGTTCTGCTGGAGGTAGATGAAGTCCATAAATTCGCCCTTCAGATAGACAATATAATCGTCCAGAGAAGTGCCTTCCTCGCCAACGACCTTCATCATCTGGTTGATTTCATTTCCCCTTAACAGCATTCCCCGTGCATAGTCCACCTTGTCAGGACTTACCGTTCCTCCGTACTTGCTCCAACTCTCCAGCGGGTTTATGGCAGGGTAACGCCGCGCATCGGATCTTTCACTCGAAAGACCGTGAAAGGCGCCTACCACTTTGAGGGTCGCCTGTGTGACAGGCTCTTCGAAGTTGCCTCCTGCAGGGCTCACCGTTCCGCCAATGGTTACCGATCCGAACGATCCGTCCTTCAGGCGTACAAAGCCTGCTCTCTCATAGAAAGCGGCAATAACCGATTCCAGATAAGCAGGGAACGCCTCTTCGCCGGGAATTTCCTCCAGCCGTCCGGACATTTCGCGCATGGCTTGTGCCCATCTCGAGGTGGAATCTGCGAGGAGGAGCACGTTCAAGCCCATCTGCCTGTAATATTCCGCCATGGTAACGGCCGTATAAACCGAAGCTTCACGGGCTGCGACCGGCATGGAGCTGGTATTGACTACGATAATCGTCCGTTCCATCAGAGACTTTCCGGTTTTCGGATCCAGGAGCTCCGGAAACTCTCTCAGCGTCTCCACGACTTCTCCCGCTCTCTCACCGCAGGCGGCTATTATGACGATATCCACATCGGCATACCGGCTGGTCAGCTGCTGCAGCACAGTCTTCCCCGCCCCGAAGGGACCCGGTATACAGTAAGTCCCACCCTTTGCCACGGGAAAAAGTGTGTCGAGGATACGGATCCTGGTTACAAGCGGTTCAGTCGGTTTCATTCTTTCCGCGTAGAGCTTGATTGGTTTCTTGACCGGCCATTGAAAAGTCATGGTTACGGATATTATTTTCCCCCGTTCGTCTTCGACTTCTGCAATCTTATCCGTAATCGAGCAGCTGCCCTTACCGGCTAAGGATTTGAGCGTATAGTCGCCCGCCATATTGAACGGAACCATTATCAGATGTTCAAAGATCCCTTCGGGAACACTCCCCAGAACATCCCCTGCAGTGACTTTGGAACCCGGTTTCGCCTTCGGTGTAAATTCCCACCGACGTTCCTGAGGAAGAGGATCAAGATATATTCCTCTGTCCAGGAAGAAACCTCTCTCTTCGGCCAGCTTGGGAAGAGGATTCTGCAGGCCGTCAAAGATCTGGCCCAGCAGGCCCGGACCCAGGGTAACTGCCAGCATCTCCGACGTGAATTTCACATTGTCTCCGATACCTATGCCCTTTGTCATTTCAAAAACTTGAAGCTCGGCTAAATTCCCCCTTATTCGAATAACTTCGGATTTGAGCTGTCTCTCTCCGAGTACGATATAGCCCACCTCGTTCATCCGCACATTCCCGCTGAACTCGACGGTAACCATGTTGCCGGTAACACCAACCACTTTGCCATCATTCATATTAGCTCCCCGGTATAAATTTGCTCCTTCACTGATTCGCTGATGCGGTCAAACTCCTTTTCCCCCATTTCCCTGCTCATTGAGACTTTCCGCTCCACGAGCTGCAGCCTGAGAGAATAGATTATCAATTTTTCCGTATCAAAATAGTGTCCCAGCTCCAGCTCATCCAAAAAACGCCATCTCGCCCTGTCCATAATACTTTCCGCTTCCAGAGGAGAGGATGTGCCGAAGGCTTCTTGAGCAAGGCCTGCCAATCCCGACACCTCGGCGGCTTCTATTAGAAAACGGTGAGGATCCTGATCTTGTCGATGGGCCCTGAGCTTGACGAGTTCGTTTCGAAGGCTGATTTCCCAGCGATTCCACCTTGTTAAGGCAGTTGAAGGATATTTCTCAACCAACAGGTCGGTCAGCCTGGCCCGGCTCACAAGCTTGTAATCGGAAGGTGAAAGCTGTTCCCTGCATAATTTATCGAATTGATCAGATCCGAGAGTGAGAGGGCCGTCGAAGCTGAGTGTCGGCAGCGACGCTGCAAGATAATAATACTGACTCAATCCTGTTTTCCTTCAAGAATACCTGCTACTTTCGGATTGAGATACTCCAATAGAAACTCAGTCAATCCGCTCTCTGTAAAATCGTAGAAAGCCGCTCCACCCTTCTCGGCTATCCTGAAGCCGGCCTCGACATTCGGAGACGGTTTGATCTCCGCGCCTCTCTTCAGCTCTTCAGAAAGCTCCCCTAAAAGATAATCAGCGACTTCGTCCCGCTGTTTATCAGAAAGAAGAAGCTGTATATCTTCGACTCTTTTTTTACCCCAGGCTTTGATCAGGGAAAGCAAAGCTTCCGATAGTACCTTTATGCTTAAAGCTTCTTTAATTTCTCTATTGAGCACAGCTTCGAAAATTTCCATCAACGAAGATTTGACATTGAGGACCATATCCCGCCCGGCCTGCCTGATTGCCTCTTTGCCGGCCTCCTCGAACTGCCGAACCTCTGCTTTCGTCTTTTCTACAACAGCCCGGGCACTCTCCTTTGCCTCGGAAACAATACGTTCGGCCGATACCTCGGCATCCTTCAATATTTCTGCCGCCCGGTCTTCCGCCGCCTTGACTCCATCTTTTTTTATCCGATCAATCAATTCCTGGAGCTGAACACTCATAATTACCTCTTACGTGATAAGGTCTCTTTTTTGTGGATACAGAATCGGTACAAGAATAATTAAAGGATGTAAAAAATTCAAGGTGTATATCATAAATTCTCCCACAATTTGCGATTAGCTGTCCGCCTGAGCGTCTTGTTCGGCATTCTTTAAATCAGTTATTGCCCTGCCGTAGTAAGGAGTCCTTAGCGGCCCCTCAAGAAGCGGGTCTTTCACCTCCTGCATCCAGGCAAGCAGACGCCTGGAAAGGGCGGCAACAATTGAAGTATTCTCCTGCACCGCTCCAATGTCGTTCAGTTCGTACGGATCCTTCTTGATGTCGAATAGATGAACGAATGGACGGGTGCCCCTTGTCTTGCACCTTTGCTCGTGATTGGCAAAGGTCTGTGGATTAACATCCACGGGGTAATCCACGGCACGCCCCGCACTGAAGTACCTGATCAGGTGGTATCGATTGGTAATGATGGACCGCGACACGTTGTCCCGTTTCATTTCCGGCGTGTACTGGGAGAAGGCTTCTCTGCGAGGTGGTTCTGTTGTTTTGACCTCCTCTATAAGGTCCATGAAGCTGTAACCTTGCATGTTGGCCGGAATTTCTTCACCGAGATAATCGAGCAAAGTCGGCAGCACATCCACATTACTCATTACCTCTGTGAAAAGCTTTCCTCCAGAGAACACCGTATCGGGCTGATAGACAATCAAGGGGACTTCAATTCCGGCTTTTCGAACAGTCCACTTTGCTCCGGGGTAAGGAATTCCATGGTCGGAAGTCATTATTACCATCGTGTTGTAGGCAATGGTGTTTTTCTCCA
>CBDUZM010000009.1:0-21844 GCA_965371685.1 uncultured Spirochaetaceae bacterium
CCCGTATGAGACGGGCTGCCTTTTTGATTTTAGCACGGATTTCCTGGGTAAGAAGGGCGGTTTCAATGACAGTAGTTTATCCCTATATTTTTCCAAACTCAATCGCCGTTTGAATAGCGTATTAGACGAATGTAGCCCAGGCCTGATAGTTTTACGGTGTTTCTTTCTTCTCACTAAATGTTACATCCACTTTTTCTTTAATCCTCAGCCATTTATGGTACAATCGATATTTCTCGAAATCTTGATTGCGATGCCCGGGTTTGACGAAGAAGGGAGGCTTCTCGATGGTAAGGTGCGCTTGCAGGATCTCGTCGAACAAAATGTCTACCTCCTGCTTTATATCATTCCCCAGCTTTGTTTGCATGGCAGCTTGATAAAGCCACTTGTCATATGTGTAAGATCGACCTTCGAGGAAGCAGCAGTACTTGAAGAAATGGGAAAGTCCGTTAACGGCTAATAGAATGATAGAGATCTTATGTTTTCTCTTAAGCTGGTACCTGAAGCATAACACGAAACAGTGCTCGCCGGTTGATTGCCTCAGAGATTAGCGGTAGAATGTGCTTATGGGAACGAAAACAGAAAAACAGAGCAGTACGGAAACAAGGGTACGCTACATCGTGAATACCAATGGAGAAAAAACCGAGGTCGTGCTTCCGATTGAGCTGTATGAAGAGCTTCTGGAGCGGTTGGAGGATGCCGAGGACATTCAGGCCATTGAAGAAGCGATGAAGGCGCCTGAGTTTATTCCCTGGGAAGAAGCAGAACGACAGTTAGATGAGCTATCGGATTCGGATTGAACAGCGGGCGCTGAAAACGCTGAAGGGTATTCCGTCCCAGGATCGGCAGCGCATTCGTTTCGCAATTCGAGCCCTTGCGGAGGAACCGTGACCGCAAGGATGCAAGAAACTTACGGACAGCAACGATTGGCGCATCCGTGTGGGAATGTACCGGGTTGTTTATCGTATCGAAGAGAAGCAGCTTCTGGTGGTCGTGCTGAGGATCGGGCACCGCAGGTACGTTTATCGGTAATAGCAGAAGTCACTGTTTTTTGACAATAGGATCACAAAACACGGGAAAGCCGACGAACCATTCTATTGAGTTGCATCTCTCTATTATTTTGGCGCTCGGTACCTGAATACACAGACCTGCAGGTGGGTTAGTCCGGATCCGATGCCCCTTAGGGAGCTTTAAAGGACAGCACCCCGCTACGGCGGCCAGGGCTATGAAAGCAGCCCTGAGTTGGCGGGGCAGATAGTCCCCTGGGCATGCCCGATGGAAAGCGGAAAATGAAGGTTCTATGATTGGGAAATCATAGATTGTGATGTGCAGTTCTGAAAAAATGGGATTGAGAAGGTAAACTTATGCCCTTATTGGCTTGATGTTGATAGAGAGAAAATGTCACGGATACAAGAGGTTCGAAAAAGGATAGTTGTTAGAGACTATTACCTTTCATCACATGTAGAAGCTGAGATGATAGAAGATAGATTGGAGCGTATGGATATCGAGAATGCTGTCCTTAAAGGAAGAATTGAAAAGAAATTAACCCATGATGTACGGGGCACACGGTACAGGCTTGAAAGTCCTGCAAAAGATGGAAGATTGATCCATGTAATTTGTAGGTTTAAAGAGGAGGGCAGTCTTATTATAATAACAGTGTATGCTGTAATGGAGGAAATATGATTTGCGAATTTTGTGGGGGACAAACAGTAAAAAAGAAGGTAAAGAAACATCACTGGCTTGATGGTAGATTATACGTTGTTGAGAATGTGGAAGCAGAAGTTTGTACTGAATGTGGCGAGAGATACCATCATGCAAAAACTCTTGATGCGATTGATCGACTCCTTCGATCTGATCATGAGGTAATAGACCGCATGGATGTCGAAGTAGTAAGCTTAAAATAAGAAAAACTTTTTCGCTGATTTTCTATAAAACAGAACGTTTTTTTCTTTGAAATATTTTTTGAAAATCACAAAAATGCAAAATTTCAAGTGCTTGCGTGATAAATAAATAGAAACAGCTTCGGCGCTTTCCGGCTATACTTTCTTCGGCTACGTGTTTATGCCACCTCTTGATTATGCATGTGTTACGTCATTCCTTGCGGAAGCTTCTCCCGGCAGAAGATGATACGGTTGGAATCGTGATAGTTGCGTGCCCCCCTGTAGGCTGTACGAACCAGAAAGATGATATCCTCACCGTCAAACTGCCAATCCACGTACTGAAAACCGGTCAGGCGTATCGAGTCCTCACTGCAAAGTCCGGATTCATCTCTAAGGAGCGTCCTCGCATGACGCCAATCGATCAGGTCTTCAGACATGTATAGTGAAAGAATGTTACGCTGATTCGACCGTGATGGTTCGGTGTTGTTGTTCACAATGGTCAGATAGAGCCCGGTCCCGGCATGCCTGCGGATCGTAAACTTGCTCATTCCGCCGGGAAAATCGATCAGGCCTGTCTTCGGATCGAATGTAATGAGCCGCCCCTGATCGTGGATTGTTACGATTGCCGCCTTGTCCACCAAAGGTGCGGAATTCAACCGGAGTATGTTACAAAGCTCGCTGCCTGGTGTCTCGACCATATTACCTTCCAGCCAGCCGGGATTGCTCAGAGTACCCCATTCTTCCGGGATCCATGCGGGATCAAAGGGCAGTTTGCTGCTCATGGTCCAATTGGAGGCATCCAGCAGATCGGAATCCGAGGGAGCTGAGATCACGCACGACTGGAATCCTTTTCCCCACTCGCACGGATCGCAGTCTTCGAAAGCTCGATAGAGCCTGCCCCGGTGTTCTATCACAGGCACCGGGGCGCAGTGATAGTTGGGCGGTTCGTGGTACTTACCGCCTTTGAACAGCACACCGGAAGATGCATCAGCCGGGTGAGTCCATGTGAATCCCCCGTCCTCACTCCTGCGAATTGCGATAGAACCGTGCTGCTGAGATACGCCGAGAAGACAGACAGCGCCGCCATGAACAAAGAGGGTGCTCCAGTAGCAATTCATGATGTGCGTGATGTTCACCCACGTTGCGCCGTCGTCCTCAGAGCGGTAGACACTCGTAAGGCTTTCTTCGGCCTCGTGATTACTCGGACATCCCGGACCAAAGTAGTCGTGTTTGGCCAGAAGCGCTCCATCCGGCAGCCGGACTATACTCGGACTGCCCAGAAAAGTCTCAGTACGTTCCGGTTGATACTTTACCTCTACATAGTTCATAGCTGCCCTGCCTCAGGATATTCGAACTTGGTGAACATTGCAAACATGTTCTTCTGAAGTTCCCAACTTCCCAACCGGGCTCTTGACCATATAAAAAAATAGTGTTAAATTAATATCAGTCGTGGGGTGGTTCCATTGAGGAGCCTGAGATTACACCCGTTGAACCTGATCTGGTTAATGCCAGCGAAGGGACCCTGACAAGAACCCTCCACAAAACTGTTAAAATTCCCACAGCTCAATCAATGGACAGCTGTGGCGGAGGAGGTATCTTATGAAAAAATTGTTTCTTTCAATTCTTCTTCTATCCATGCTTTGCAGTACAACGCTCTTAGCATCTCCCCGTGCTGAAAAAGAAGAGAGCCTGGTGATATACGCCTACGATTCCTTTGTTTCGGAGTGGGGGCCTGCCCCCAGGATTATCCCGAAATTTGAAGAAAGTTACGGCATCAAGGTGACAATCTACTCCGTGGGGGACGCCGGACAGGTGCTCAATCGGGCTATACTCGAAGCGGAAGAACCGCAGGCGGACATCCTTGTGGGAATCGATAACAATCTCCTGGCAAAGGCGATTGACGCAGGAATACTGCTTCCCTATCGCTCTCCCAAGCTGCCGCTTATACCGGAGAAATTGATCTTCGATCCATCGAATCATGTCACCCCCTTTGATTACGGTTATTTCGCCTTTGTATACGACAGCCGGGAACTCGAACAGCCTCCCCTAAGCCTGGAGGATCTGACGGATCCCCGTTTCAAAGGTAAAATCATCATCGAGGACCCGCGGACATCCAGTCCGGGATTGGGGTTCCTGCTTTGGACCATTGCTGTTTACGGAGAGGGTTACCTGGACTACTGGGAAAAACTGACGCCAAACCTGCTGACGATTACAGAAGGATGGGATACGGCATACGGGATGTTTACCAGCGGCGAGGCGCCCCTGGTGTTGAGCTACACCACCAGCCCGGCCTATCATGTGGAAGCAGAACAGACTCAACGCTACAAAGCGCTCGTCTTCACAGAGGGAAACTACCTGCAGATCGAGGGTATGGGTATCGTCAAAGGATGCCGCCATGTTATTTGGGCCAGGCGTTTTATCGATTTCATTCTCACCGAGGAGTTTCAGGAAGAAATCCCACTCACCAACTGGATGTATCCGGTAAACCCAAACACAACCCTTCCTGATTCTTTTGACTATGCTCCCAAACCTGACATCAGCCTATCTCTCGGATCTGAGAAAATTCAGAACGAGCTGGAGAGATGGTTGAAAGATTGGGTGAAACTGGTAAGTCGATAGACCATACGACCAGCCCATGAGACAAAAAGACAACCGATCTGCTTTAATATATCTAATTCCTCTTGTCTTTTTCACTCTCTTTTTCTTTTACCCCCTAACTGCCATACTCGCAGGGGGTATAACCAATGCCGAAGGGCGTTTCTCGCTTTCACGAATCTTTCAGATGCTGTCCGATCCATACTACACGAAGATCATCGCCTTCACCTTGAAGCAGGCTTTGCTCAGCACTCTTCTTTCCCTGCTGTTGGGACTGCCCGGGGCGTACCTTCTGGCGCGCACGGATTTCAGAGGGAAAAATATCCTGAAGTCCTTTACTACCATTCCCTTTGTATTGCCGTCCATCCTGGTAGTCCTGGGATTCGTCCGTTTTTTCGGCAACAATGGGGTTTTAAACAGAGCCCTGATGGGCCTTTTCTCGCTTGAAGAACCGCCGCTCAAGATCCTGTACTCTCTCAAAGCCATCCTTTTAGCCCATGCCTTCTACAATTTCCCCATCTGCATCAGGATAGTCGGTTCAGTATGGAGCCGTATCAATCCCCACACAGAGGAGGCGGCGAGGAGTCTCGGTGCAAGAGGTGTTCGGCTCTTTATGAGAATCGGCCTGCCTCAAATCCTGCCGGGAATACTGGCCAGCGCCGCTCTTATCTTTGTTTTCTGCTTTATGAGCTTTGCCATAATCATGGTTCTGGGAGGAGGACCGCGGTTCACTACACTGGAAGTGGAAGTATACCGGCAAGCCAAGATCAGTCTGGACCTGAATTCGGCAAGCAGCCTGGCCATAATAGGCGCCGTAATCTCCCTCCTAATGCTCTACCTCTACATTAAGTTCCAGCAGAAGACGAGTTTTGCCGAAACCTTTCACACCGGACTGGAGAAAGTGAAATTATCCCGGATCATGTCGCGCTATCTTGGAATTCCCGTTATCCTTTACTTAATCTTTGTTATTCTCGTAATCGCCGCCCCAATGCTGTCGGTCATCCATTACTCTTTCATTCAACGCAGCGGATGGGCCGGAGATACATCCTTTACCTTTAAGTGGTACGGCCAGGTTCTTCTCGGAGTGGGAGGAAAGAATGCCTTTCCCTATCTAAGAGCTATCTTAAACAGCCTCTTCTTCGGTGCAATGACCGTCCTTTTTTCGCTTCCATTAGGCACGTCGTTTGCCTTCCTTACGGTGCGGAAGGACTTTATAGGAAAACACGGTTTCGAGTCACTGTTAATGCTTCCACTGGGGGTTTCCGCTATAATTCTCGGTCTCGGCTATCTGAAGGCTTTCAGGAGCTTTCCCCTGCCGATTCATGGACATTGGTATGCCATCGTCCTGGCCCATACCATTATTGCCACCCCTTTTGTTATTCGTTCGGTTACAGCAGTAATGAGGAAAATCAGCCCTACGCTGAAAGAAGCCGCCCTCTGCCTGGGAGCAAACCCCTGGCAGCTCTTCTGGCGCATTGAACTACCCATGCTCAGACCCGGCATTATTACGGCTGCCGCCTTTGCCTTTGCCCTCTCCCTTGGAGAGCTTACCGCCACCCTTATGCTTACACGGCCGGATCTTATCACCATTCCCATTGCTATTTACCGATTGATAGGCGCCTACAACTTTCAGGCTGCCTGCGCTATGGGAAGCCTTCTCATGCTCACCAGCTTTGCCGCATTCTTCATAATCGACCGACTTGGTCAGGAGGTCTTCTAGAGTGGACCTGGTTATTCAAAATCTATCAAAAACGTACCCGGATTTTCATCTCGAATTGAGCATCTCTGTCCGCCGGGGAGAGCTCCTTTCCCTACTGGGTCCAAGCGGATGTGGAAAAACCACCACCCTTCGCCTTATTGCAGGCCTGATAGAACAGGATCGGGGTTCCATCCTCCTGGGAGGACGGCAAATCGAAGACCTCCCTCCTGAAAAGCGGGAAATAGGGATCGTCTTTCAGGATTACGCTCTGTTTCCTCATATGAATGTGTATAACAACATCGCCTTTGGCCTGCAAATGCGGGGTGTTTCCGGAAGAAAAATCGAAGCCAGGGTAAAAGAACTTCTCGAACTGGTCCACTTACAGGGTTACGAAAAGCGGCGCGTAACGCGGCTTTCAGGAGGAGAACAGCAGCGGGTTGCCCTGTCCAGAGCCCTGGCGCCAAATCCCAAACTGCTGCTCCTTGATGAACCTCTTTCCGCTCTCGATGCCGGGATGAGAAAAAGCTTAAGAGGAGAAATCCGTCGGATTCAGCGTGAGCTCAATGTAACCACTGTGTATGTTACTCACGATCAGGAGGAAGCCCTGGTGCTCTCGGACCGTATCGCCGTGATGCACAACGGTCGTATAGAGCAGGAGGGAACGGCCAGAGAAATATACGAACATCCCGGCAACCTCTTCGTGGCGGGATTCGTCGGCGACTCAAATATCCTGGCGGGAAAAATCCTGGGTGCGGAAGGACATTACACCAGAATAGAGACCCCTATCGGCATATTCAAAGCCCTTGTTCCCAAAGATAAAAGCGCCTCTCCGGACACCTCCCGCCGGGCCACGCTCTTCTTTCGTCCTGAAGCCTGCAGGATAAACGGAAACGAAGGCAACTGCATAGAAGGGAAAGTGGATCGATGGGAGTATCTGGGAGACAGAATAACCATTACTCTTAATGCGTCAGGAGTTCCCATCACGATAAAACAAAACAAGTCTGTCCATCTCACTCACGGCCAGGAAATGAGGATTTGCGTCGGCGCCGATGACTGCATTCTACTCCTTGACCTTTAATCCCATTATCCCTAAAGTTGCCTCATTCCTTGTATATTGTTAGACCTATGAGTCAAGGTATACCCTATGAATCAAGGTATAATAGTGGCCATTGGCATGGCCGTAAGCTCTTTTTCTCTCAAGAATATCGGATATATCCTCCAGAAAAAGGGAGTAGACCAGATTTGCGCTTTAAGGGAGGGAGAGAGACAGAGGCTCTCCGATTACCTTGCAAACCGGATCTGGCTGCTTGGACAGGTGTTTCCCTTTCTCGGAATGGGTCTGCTTATCGCCGCCTATGCTTTCGGTCCTATCAGCACTCTCATGCCTTTCATGGGCATTGGGCTCGTGGTTTTAGCTCTATTCTGCCGTTTCTATCTTAAGGAAACGATTCACACAGTCGAATGGCTGGCGATCGCGCTTACCGTGATCGGCCTGATTCTTGTTAATTGGCCGACAGCGGAAGTCAGGGAAATATACCCCGATATCTCTGCCATTATGACAACTTTTAAGAAACCGGTTTCTCTTCTTTTTTTCATTCTCCCCTGCGGAATTGTGCTCTTCCTGGCCGTCGTTTCCGGCCGGCACTCCTGGAAGTATGCGGGCAGTCTGTTCGGTGTACTGGCGGGAATCGTCGGCGGAACAGCCCTTATTTTCCAGAAACCCATGTCTCTCGGTTTAAAGCTGCTATTGAGAAGCGGCTTCGGTTCCAGCCCCATCCTTTTTATCCTGCTCTGCGCTTTTATGTTTATTTTGTTATCTCTCCTTGCTATTGTCTTTGTGAACATCGGTTATAATCATGGTCGAGGTATCCTCGTGGCGCCTCTCTACGCAGTATTTCAAATGCTTTTTCCCACCATCGGCGGCGTCGTGCTTTTCCATGAATGGGAAAGTTTGAACACAACGGAGGTGCTGCTCAAGACGGTGGGAATAGGGATCATTCTCGCAGCCATGACGATTCTGTCCCTGTACAACGAACTGAAACTTGAGAAACAATGATTGTTGCACTGATAGCCGCTGTTTCTGAGAACAACGTGATAGGCAGGGACAACACTCTTATATGGCGGATACCTCAAGACATGAAACGGTTTAAAGAAATAACCTGGGGCCATCATGTCATCATGGGAAGGAAGAGCTTCGAATCTCTTCAAAAACCGCTTAGCGGAAGGACGAATATCATCCTCACAAGGCAGAGAAGTTACCACCCCGAAGGATGTGCTGAAAGCAAAAATGCTGAAGTCCCGGACTGCTTCGTCGCCCATTCTCCTGAAGAAGCGCTGGCTCTCTCCCGGATAAGGAGAGAAACCGAAGTTTTTATAGCCGGGGGTGAACAGGTATACCGCCGATTTTTCGAACTGGGCGACAGGATCTACCTTACGCGGGTCCACCACACCTTTGAAGGAGACACATTCTTCCCCGACCTGGAAGAGAATTGGGTTGAAACTTACAGGAAAGACAGGCCTGACGGGAAACCTTATGCCTTTTCCTTCATCACTTACAGCAGGAAGCACCCGTGCAATTCATGAAACGAATAGTTTGCAGAAATACAAAAAATGCCGAAAATATTAGAGTAATTGAAATTATCTGCGGCTGAACCTTTAAAATAGCCATAGGCATTTTGCTTGACTTTGAAAGTCGCATAACTTAGCATATTTTATGTAGAGAACGGGACATAATAGAGCATGGAACCGCTAAAAAGACTTAAAGGTACCATTACTGAATTACCCCGCGGAGGCTACCTGGTTCAGACGAAAGCAGGATATATTCAGTTCGGTTCGCCGCCTGAAACTATCAAAGACACCATGATGCTTCCGGAGTCTGTTCCCCAGATCTACGTTCTGCCGAGAAAACTCTTTAATCCTGACAAGGGGATAAGCCTGGCAGAGCTGGAATTTCCCATCTATTTCAACTTCTTCGTAAAGAAGAGAAAAACCCACATAATCGGGACAAAGGAGCAGGGAAACCGCCTTATCAGGGTTCTACGTGAGGCTGTTTTCGGTCCGGTAAAGGTGGATATCTCGCAGGATATCTACCCGGAAAGCAAAGACGCCATTGTCCACGATCTCAAGAAGGAGATGAGTTATTATAAAACCTTTGTGTTCAGAGATCTCCTTTCTTTCCACTTTTTAAGGGCAAACAGTGTAAAGTACAACGGTACTGTTATTTCTGTCGACTCCCAGGGTGATTTCAAGGTGATCGAGGATGGAAAGGAGATCGCCCATATACCGGGAACCATCAATTACAAAGCCCGATTCAATATTGGAGAAAGGCTGGCGGAACCGTACGTTACTCCCCTGGCCGGCATTACATGTCTCGGACCGAGTCATGGATTCGACCCAACAGAAAATACCTCCGGTTACATCATCTGGCTGAACCACCGGGGTATCATGGTCGATCCTCCTGTGAACTCCACTGAATGGCTTACCAATTCCAATGTAAATCCCAAACTTATTGACAGCATTATACTGACCCACTGTCATGCAGATCACGATGCCGGAACCTTCCAGAAGATAATGGAAGAGGAAAGGGTAACCATTTATACTACAAAAACCATCATGAGCAGCTTCTTGAGGAAATATTCCGCCCTCTCACATGAACCTACCGCCTCTCTCAGCAGACTTTTCAACTTCCACCCTATCTGTCTGGGCAAACCTTTTTATATTCACGGGGCGGAATTCAACGCATTTTATTCCCTTCACTCGATTCCCACGATAGGCTTTACGATGAATTTCCAGGGAAACACCTTTGTCTACTCTTCAGACCACCAGGGAGAAAAAAAAGTTCATGATCTCCTCCTCAGTAAAGGAGTAATAAACCAGGCCAGATACGACCAACTGCAGAACTTCCCCTGGGATTCGGATGTTATCTATCATGAATCGGGTATTCCTCCTCTCCATTCATCCATCGATTGGCTGAATTCCCTGCCGGAGAAGATCAAGAGGAAAACTGTAGTATACCACATCGCCAGGAAAGATTTTCCCAAAAAGACTAATCTGACCCTGGCCCGTTTCGGAATAGAGCACACGCTGACTTTCCGCGTCAAACCGCCCCGTTTTGAAAAAACATATGAAATACTGGGACTTCTAAGGCACCTGGATTTTTTTCAAGGCTTCTCCCTGGAAAAAATACAGGAATTCCTCCTCGCCATCAGGGAAGAAAAGTTCAAGAAGGGCAGCACCATTATTCGCAGGGGCACACGGGGAGACAGATTCTATATCATCTATTCAGGAAATGTGGATGTCTATGTAGATGGACTGGAGCATAAGAAAATATATGGCGCTTTCGAGTACTTCGGAGAGTTGGGCCTTATCACAGATAACCCGACAGCGGCGGATGTGATCGCGGAAACCGATGTTGTTGCATACACCATAGCGAAAGACCAGTTCCTGAGCTTCATCGCCGGAACAGAACTGGAGGAAACACTGAATAACCTGGTAAAAATCCGGGATAAAGATACATGGAACATTCTCTCCACCAGCAGTCATTTCAGCTGTCTTACCTCGTTTCAAAAAACCTGGTTGGAATCGGTTTTGAAGCCTTTGGAAATTATGACCAATCAAACGCTGGTAAGAAAGGGACAGCCTTATAAAGGAATGTATATCATCCGAAACGGCGAGATAGAAGTCAAATCCGGGAGGAAAATCATCAATAGACTCGGTAGAGGTGATTTTATCGGCAGCCTTCGCGAAATCGACGAAAATCTCCCTTCGCCGTATACATTTAGAAACAGAGGAAGGGTCTCTCTTTACTTTGCCGACCATAAAAATATGATAAGTTTTGCAGAAAAAAATCCCGGATTGATAATGAAACTTTTGTACGATTTTTAAACAGGGAAGAGTCATTTGGCATCTAAAAATAACCCCGTCTTTAATAAGTATGGGAGCTATTATCACCTGAATATCACTGAGAGCTCCGACATGGAGCACATTCTCAAACTTCCGGACAGCCTCTGGATGGCTACCAGCTGTCCGGTTTCCGGACTGAGGATAGACCCGGATTTTTTAAAAGCGTTAGATACCAACGGCAACGGACGTATCGTCAGCGGAGAAGTCCGGGAGGCTGTACGCTGGATATTGAAAACCCTGAAACCTTCTCTCACCTGGACTAAACATGAATCCTGTATTCCCCTCGATCTTTTCAGGGAAACAGATCCGGAAGGAGTCTCTCTCAAGGAAGCCGCAAGGAAGATCCTGGCCGCATCAAACCATGTTGATGGAAATTCCATAACCCTTGAACAGGTCAGGGACAGGACACACCGGCTCTCCAGGGGAGATCATTATGGGGATGGGATTATCAGTCCCGAATTAGTCGAAGAAAAAAAAACAGCAGGGTTTGTGCAGGATCTTATCACAGCCTTTGGATCTGTTTCAGATTCCACGGGACGGGCAGGGATCAACGAAGAGCATCTTTCTCGGTATAAGGCTGAGGCAAAACTTTATCTTGAATGGCAAAAACAAGCAAACGACGTTATGCCCTTCGGGCCTGAAACGCCCGAACTCTACCTGATTGTAACTAAAATCCGGGAAAAGATAGAGCAGTTCTTCGCTCAATGCGATTTGATTCGCTTTAAGCCTTCTCTCGCGGAACGGCTCTTTCCCCACGACCTTGACACTGCGGGCAAAAGCTTCAACAACAGTGAGGAGATTCTGGAATTCCTCCGACGCGCACCTTTGACTCAACCTAATTCTGAAGGCGTTTTGAATTTTACCCGGGTGGAAAACGATTTCTACAGGGACACTCTTTCCGGATTTCAGAATCGCATCATGACTCCTGTTCTTGGCAAAGGTACAAAGATCCTGAATAAAAGTGATTGGGATAAGATCAAACTGGCATTTCAAACACACGATTCCTGGCAGAAATCCAAACCTAAAAACTCCATTGAGTTTATGGGGATCGAGAGAATCGAAGAATATCTCAAACCCTCTTACAGCCAGGCCATTCAGACTCTCATAAGCCGGGAGAAAACAGTCGCCCTGGAGATAGAGCTTTTAAAAAAGCTTGAAAAGCTTATTCTCTTTCATCAATGGCTGTTTGTCTTTGTGAACAATTTTGTCAGCTTCCCCCACCTCTTTCGAACCGATACCAGGGCTATTTTTGAGATGGGTACTCTTATTATAAACAGCCGGGAGTTCTTCTTCAGTGTAAGGGTAGACAACCGTGAAGCCCATGCGGCTCTGGCAAAAAACAGCAGCCTCTATCTTCTCTATATTCGGCTTTTCGGGGATAAGTCAGATACCCCTTTCGAGATTGCCGTGCCCGTTACAAAAGGTAATGCCAAAGGATTTTATATTGGAAAGAGAGGGGTTTTTCTCACATGGAGCGGAAAGGAGCTCGATGCCCAGATCGTAAAAATCATCGAAAACCCGATAAGCCTGTGGGAATCCATGAAACAGCCTTTCCGCAGGCTGATTTCCATGATAACCTCCCGTTTTACCCAGATGACCTCGACTCTTCAGAAAGAGGCTGAAACAAGTATCGCTGGAACATCAGCCACAAATCAGAAGCTGCAGTCCAACCTGCAGCAAATCAAGCAAAGCCCCCTGCCTGTTCAATCCGGCGCGGTTCAGCCCGATCAGGCTCTACAAAGCAGCGCGTCAGCACCCACGAAATCCACCCGGGACCTGATGATCGGAGCAGGATTTCTCGTAGCAGGAGTGGGCACCGCCTTGAAGTTCCTTGTGGATGCGGCAAAACAGCTCACCCAGCCGGAAACCTTGAGAATTCTGCTCTTTATGATCGCAATTTTTCTCTCCGTAACCATGTTTATTAATGCTATTACGGCTGCTAAAAAACTTCGTCAAAGAGACCTCAGCGTGCTTCTCCAGGCTTCCGGCTGGGCCATCAACGGTCGGATGAGACTGATCCGATCAATGGCCAAATTTTTCAGCCGAAAAACATCCCTTCCCAAAGGCGCCAGGAAACATCACAGGGAATTGATCAGGAATCTCAGTAGACGGTGAATCAACATATGAAATCGGCTAAACATCTTGTGGTGCTTTCCGTAGACGGCCTGGCCTCATCAGACCTTCGGATCGTCGAAGAGCTGCCCCATTTCCGGGATATACTTGAATCCGGTTCGATTATAAAGGAATTGGAAAGTGTTTATCCTTCCCAAACCTATCCCACACACGCAACTTTTGTCACCGGATGCTACCCGCATAAACACGGAATTATGTCCAATACCCGGGTTCAGCCGGGAAGGAAGTCTCCGGATTGGTACTGGTACAGCAGGGACAAGCTGTCGCCCAGTCTCTACGATATTGCTCACAGAGCCGGTCTCTCCGTCGCCATAATTTTCTGGCCCGTAGCAGCCGGCGCCCGTGTGGACTACCATGTTCCTGAAATCAAGCCGGGGAGAGTATGGCAGAATCCTTTGCTCCTTTTACTCAAAAACGGCACACCCCTCTATATTGTCGATCTTATGTTCCGCTACGGCAGGTTCCTGAAGGAATTCAATTTCACAAATATAGATAATTTTTCTGCAGAGGCCAGTTCATTTACCATCGAAAGAAAAAAACCGAACCTCCTTCTGGTTCACCTGATGGATCTGGACCACCAACGCCACAGCCACGGTTTAGACAGCCCGGAAGCCGAAAGAACCATCTGCCAAATGGATGAACGGCTGGGAAAAATCATCCGGGCTTCTAAAAAAGCGGGGACATACGACGAAACGGCTTTCATCATCCTCGGAGACCATGGGTATAAGGATGTCCATTGCGGTATCAATCTGCATACGGCTTTCAGAGAAGCGGGACTGCTTTCCCTGAACAGGATGGGGCGTCTTAAAGACTGGAAAGTCTGGCCGCATTCCTGCCAGGGCTCCGCACAAATTTATCTCCGGGACAGAACCGATACTGCTCTCAGGAATCAGGTACGGAATATTCTCCTCTCACTCACGCGGGGAGATACTCCTCCGTTAAAAATAGTGTTTGAAGGCGACCAGATCAGTGATTTGAAGCTTGGAGGAGGCATCGATTTCATAGCCGAGGCAAGCCCGGGTTATTTTATCGCAAGTAAAATGGAAGGCCCTTTACTTGAAAAGATGAAGGAAGGCGCCCGGGCCGCTCACGGCTACCTCCCGGACCAGGACGGTTACCGTGCCCTGCTCCTGGCGGCCGGCGCAGGCATTCGGCGTAAAAACAGCGTACCTTTTGCCCGGGCTGTCGATATAGGCCCAACCCTTGCCGCTCTTTTAGGGCTGGACATGCCCGAGGCTGAAGGCAGGGTGCTTCACGAGCTGCTGCACGCAGCTGGATCTCCTTGACAAATCAAGCCCGCACAGTTAAATATTAACCGCAAGTGCTTCATGGAGGTAAAAAGCTGCATGAGACCGGTTTGTGTAATCGTGCGTGATGGTTGGGGATACAACGAGTCGGAAAGGGGAAACGCCGTTCTCGCCGCCGATACCCCTAACATCGACAGATACAAGAAGAAATACCCCTGGAACCTCCTGGAATGCTCCGGGGAAGCGGTAGGGCTTCCTGAAGGCTATCAGGGTTCAAGCGAGGTGGGACACCTGAATATGGGAGCGGGAAGGATCGTTATCCAGGAACTGAAAAGAATCGACGACGGTCTTAGGGACGGACGGCTTTTCCGTAAAGAAAAATGGCTGGAGCTTATCGGCGCCTGGAAAAAAAATCAGAGTCGGCTCCACCTCTTCGGTCTTCTTCAGGATGAGGGAGTGCATGCGCATCAAGAACACCTCTTCAAAATAATGAAGCAGGCAAGAGCGTCATACCGCGAAGGTGAAATTATCATCCACCCCTTCCTCGACGGCAGGGATACTCCGCCAAGGAGCTGCCTGGAGTATCTGGCCAGGCTCGGAAAAGTTATGGATGATACGGACGGATGCCGGATAGGCACTGTTATGGGGCGTTACTACGGTATGGATAGGTCGAAGAACTGGCATCTTACCGATACAGCGTACCACTGTATCGTCTGCGCGGAAGGCCGGCATGCAGAAACCGCCGAAGATGCTGTTAAAGAGTCCTACGAGAAGGATAAAACTCCCGACAATGTTCCCATGTTCGATGAATACATCGTTCCCTACTGTATCGGCAGCTATAGCGGGGTGAAGGAAGGTGACTGCATAATGCACACGAACTACCGGCAGGACAGGGCCATACAGCTCTCCATGGCCTTTGTAGAGAATGATTACCCCGGCAAGCTCAAGACCAGACCCGCGGTTACCTACCTGGGGTTTACCCGGTATTACGATGAGTTCTCCTCCTACCTTCTGGAAGTGATGGGCGCCGGGGGGACTATGAGCAACCTTTTAGGAGAAATCATTTCACGCGCAGGCCTGAGGCAACTCCGGATCGCCGAAACACAGAAGTTTCGTCACGTTACCAGCTTTTTCAACGGTAAATCCACCACCCCTTATACAGGGGAAGATCAGGTGGAGATAAAGAGCGATCTGGACCCGGCGAGTTTTGCCAGTCATCCTGAGATGGAAGCCTATTCGGTTACGGAGAAAATTTGTGAGCTCCTCGAAAACAATCCTTACAGTTTCATACTAATCAACTATGCCAACGGCGATATGGTCGGTCATACTGGAGACTTCGAAGCGGCAAAGAAAGCCATCTCGATAGTAGACGAGTACGTGGGAAGAGTGGTGGAGAGACTTTCCGAGCTGGATGCTCATATACTCATTACGGCGGATCACGGGAACTCCGAACAGATGGTGGACTACGATACGGGTATGGTAAAAACGAGTCATACAACTTTTCCTGTGGAATGTATCTACGTGAGCGGAGAAGCCGGGAAACGGAAACTCATTCCCCGAGGCAAGCTCTCCGATATCGCTCCGACGGTGTTGGATCTTCTCAATCTCGAGATACCGAAGGAAATGACGGCAAACCTGCTCTTCGACAAGCTTTAACCCGCCTGTATTCTACCATCGGTCTCAAATTCAAATCCCTTATTCTCTAAAACATTCAGACATGCATCTACCACATCGGCAACTCCGATGATCTGAGCCGCCGTATATGGATCCCGTATTTCAGCCATCTGTCCAAAGGCATGAATGGTTCCCGCCATAACCTCCTGAAGTGTATCGATACTCTTCTTCAAGGCTTCCTGGGCGGCTATCCTTTCCGTCAGCTCCCGGCGAAGCTCTTCCGTGCGGCGCTTTATCTCTTTCTCCAGGAAAGCCCGATGCTCCCTATTTTCCCTCATCAGCCTGGCTCTCTCAATGCCTTTTCGAACCGTATGCTCCAAAATCGCCAGATCCTGAACCGGCTTTGTTATAAAATCCCATGCTCCCAGACGAAGCGCCTCTATTACATCTCTCATCATCCCCGCCCCTGAAACAATAATCACCGGTGTTTCGGGAGCGCTGTGAATTACCTTTTCCAATACCTTCACCCCCCCCCATTCCAGGCATCCTTAGATCTACAAGGACTACGGAGGGGCGCCATGTGTGAAATTTCTCGAGACCTTCTTCGCCATTTTCGGCTTGAATGACTTGAAATCCCGAACGTTCCAGAAAAGTGGAAAGAGTCTGACGAACGGGTTGTTCATCATCTATATAGAGAATCCTCAAGTCTCGATTCTCTTCTACCTTGCTATCATTGTTCACCATACGAAGATAAAAGACTGAACAGGGTAAGTCAAGGAGGAGGTCTTCGGTTTGACTTAGGCTCTCTGCTGTGATATTCTCTGTTGTAAGTATTCAGATGGATATTTCTGACGAAAAAAAGCTCGTAATCGCAAAAAAATTTTTCAGTCCTGGTGACATTCTCTGCAAAGAGGGTGAGAAGTGCCCTAACCTCTATCTTCTGCTCCAAGGTGCTGTTGAAATTACAGTAAGCGGGAAAGTTGTACAAATAATCGATAAAGAAGGGACCTTTATAGGCGATTTCAACCCGCTTATAAACCATGAAGGCGCCACAACCCTCACTGTAATTCAGGAAACCGAATGTATCGTGGTTCCCTTATACCTTTTGGAGGATCTGATTCTTCAGAGACCGGAGGAAGGGATCAGCCTTCTGGGGATTCTTGCCGGACGACTCCTCCGGAAAAGTGACTATTTCAGCGAATTTCAAAATCAATTAACCGAAATGATGTGGGCAGAGGAAGAAGAGGAAAATTATCTCGTCGCCTTGAGAGGTGAGGAAATAAAAAAAAAGATCGCTCTTGTGGCGAAAAAAGAAAAATACGCAAATATTCTAAACTTTCATTTCAATCCCATAGGTTTCAAGACCTATTATTACAGTAAGCCAAAAGAACTTATAGAAAATCTGGACAGTATCAATCCGGATATGATCATCTTCCACTCGGTGGATTTTCCCAGACACTGGAAACCTATTTTAAAGCTTCTACGGGAAAGGAAAGCGCCGGAAGAAACCGTTTTCATACTCATTACCAACGCTGATTTCACTTTCGAAGAGGCCGCCAAAGCGGCTTTCCTCAGGGTTAACGGCATTATCCCCGCAAACCTGCTGGACAAAACAGTAATTTATCAGCTGAACAATATCATGAAACGGTACAAAACAATAGACGACAAGCGAAAATTCAGCCGGCTTGTGCCTCAAAAATTTGAGAAATTCGATCTCCTCTTTACCCATCCTCTCGGCAACCATCTCGTTACCGGAAGTATTTCAGATATCTCTCTCGAAGGATGCAGATTCATTCCTTCCGTTCCCTCTCTGGCAGATGATCTTGAGGAGGATATGGAACTGCCCGGCTGCTCTCTTCGTATCGGAAATCAGATAATAACCGTGAACTGCCGGATTTCCCGACAAGGAAAAGAAATGGGAATATTATTCAAATCCTTTATAGACGAAGGCCACGAGAAACTTTTTAAATATCTGATGGACAGAGCCGAACGAGAGATACAGAATCTCAAAAAAAAGCGTTAATATCATTCCCTGGTTAATATCATTGGCAGCGTAAATTCTCTTCTTAACCAATTGAAGATTTTTCCGAAAATTATACTATGGGAGAACCCCTGTCCCTGGACATTCCTTTACTATTCCCACCGAAAAGGTTGAAAGCTTATCGCAAGATAAGTATGACCCGGGAATGCATTCGTGAAATTCAGGATCTCTTTGATCATCACTTCGACAGGAACTGGCTGCTGCTGGTTTTGGAGGACCTATCCATAGATTCCAGGATTATGGAAGATATACGCAGTCTTATAATTTATGAATCTCCCGTTCTCTATAACCCTCAAGAAATAAAGAAAAGGGTGTCTGCCCTGGAAGCATTCATCTGTCACATGAGACGTTACCTTCTTCCCATACTCCGGGAGAAACTCGGTATCTCCGGGCTCCTTCCCTATACACCTATCACGGACAAAGATCAGCGCCTCTTGAGGAGTCTGATCGCCTACACCTTTCCCCATAACCTGGACAGACTCTCCACTCTGACAGAGCGGTTGAAGAACTATTTGTAACACATTGAGAGAGATTGCTGCGGCACAGCCTCTCAATCAGGATATTTTGCCGTAATATTATTAAGATGGGGAAGTGCTTCAAATAAGATATCCACCAGTTCGGGATCGAATTTCTTCCCCGATAAATTCCTTATCTCTTCGAGCACTTCTTTCTCTTCCCAGGCCTTCTTGTAGACCCTCTTGTGAGTAAGGGCATCATACACGTCGGCAATTGCCACCACCCTGCCGTAAATGGGTATCTCCTCTCCCTTTCTGGGCAGGGGATTCCCCCGGGCATCTTTTTCCAGCGGCTCACCCGTTTCCAGATCAATGTATCCGGGATATCCGGTCCCGTCCCAGTTCTCATGGTGGGTTAAGGCAACCTTCGATGCAATTTCATCGAATTCCGACTGCTTCGACCGAAACAACCTGGCGCCGCAGTAGGTATGCTTCTTTATGATCTGATATTCCTCTTCGGTGAAGGGGCCGGGTTTTTTCAGGATGATGTCGGAAATTGCCACCTTGCCCACATCGTGAAGCATAGAAGCCATACGCAGGATGTCTCTATTCCGATGGAGCTCGCTTTTAGGCATTTTTCTCCTTTTAGCCCAACGTTCATAAATTTCCACGGCATAGGAGGCGACCCGGTTTACGTGAGGCCCTGTCTCCTTTGGGTCGCGGAGCTCCGCCATGCTGATCATACGGAGAAGGAGCTGGCGTGTTAGTTGGGCCCTCTGTAACGCCATTGTGGCATTACTCGCAAAATGCCGGATGAGGAGCTCGTCTTCCGAATTAAACGGAATGACCTCATTCTTTCCATTCATGGCATTGATTACCTGAAGGACTCCAAGCACCTCACCTATATTGGTGAGAAGAGGTATTGTGAGCATAGACTGGGTACGATATCTGCTCAATTTGTCGTATTCAGAATTAAATGAGTAGGGAGTATTTTTCGGCAGGCTGTAGACATCCGGCAGGTTTAAAACCTCCCTGGTATCCGCCACGTATCCACTGATAGACTGCCTGCTTATCTCGAATGAGAAGATAGAATAGATGAGTTTTTCACCGGAAGGAAGCAGTTTTTGAAGGGTGTCGTTTTGAGTATAGGTGAAAACAAGCTCATTGCCCATCTTCATATAAATCGTTCCTGCGTCTGCATTTACAAAGCTTCTCGCTTCATACAGAATCTTTTCAAGAAGAATATCCACGTCCTGCGTATTCTGTAGATCAGAATCCAGCTTGATAATCTTCTTTAGTTTTTCAACCTCTTGACTCATATAAATATTCTCGATATAAACAGTTAATCAATCCAGTCAATTTTTTTTCACAGTAACATTATAGCATTCATAATCCACGGTCAAGGCGGTAATAGATAACCTCTATTGTTATGTAAGCCCATTATGGGTCCATTTTGTAAGCCGTCCGTTTACTTGACCATAAAGGGCTAATATGCTATTTTCCGAAATCTACAAAGAGCTATCAGAGAGGTTATCGGATGAAAACATGCTTTCTGTTTCCAGGGCAGGGCGCCCAATATCCGGGAATGGGAAAGGACCTTTGGCAGGAAAGCACCCGGGTAAAGGAGCTATTTAAGCTCGCTTCAGACAGGGTTGGGATGAATCTTGAGGAGGTGATTTTTAAGGGAACCGAAGAAGACCTTAAAGCCACCGATAAAACTCAAATTGCCGTCACCCTTATCAATCTTTCGGCCTGCACTGTATTGAAGGAACGGGGTATAATGCCGGATGGAGTGGCCGGTTTCAGCCTGGGAGAATATGCAGCGCTGTACGAGGCAGGGGTTATCACGTTAGAGGACCTTTTTCCCATCGTTAAGATTCGCGGCGAAATAATGGAAAAGGCAAGCAGAAACCTTGATTCCCCCTCGGGGAATCCCGGCCTGGCGGCTGTTATCGGGCTTAGCTACGATCAAATTACAGAGGTTATCAAACAGGTAGAAGGCATTTACCTGGCTCTCTACAACAGCCCGGCCCAGATCGTTGTAGCAGGCACCTTCGAGGGATTGGGCAAAGCGGAAACCGCCTTTCAGACAGCGGGAGCGCGGAAATTCATCAGGCTTAAAGTTTCAGGGCCTTTTCATTGCCCCCTTCTCGAAGAGGCCAGAATCGGCCTGGAAGAGGCACTGGAGAGTTATTCCTTTGCAGACCCCGCCGTTCCGGTGTATGCTAACGTTACAGGAAAGAGGGTCCGGAGCGGAAAGGAAGCGAGAGATCTCTGCGTAAAGCAAATCGTTTCGCCGGTTCGATGGGTGGAAGAGGAGAAAAGCCTGCTGGAGGACGAATTTGACCGCTTTGTCGAGGCAGGCCCCGGCACCGTGCTCACAGGATTGTGGAAGTATATATCAAAGGAATATCCCTGTTTTCCGGCAGGAAAGCTTGAAGATATAGAAAGATTATAATAGATAGGGAGAAGATCTATGCTATTAGAAGGGAAAAAGGCAGTTATAACAGGCGGCGCCCGGGGTATCGGGTTGACGATAGTAGAGCTCTTTCTTAAAGAGGGTGCTTCGGTATATTTTATGGATCTCATCCCCTGCGAAAACATGTCTGATCTTGAAAAGCTGGCAGGGAAAAACAACGCTGCAGTATTTTTTAAAAAAACCGATGTCTCTTCAGAAGAGGAGACCACCCGTGTGGTAAAGGAAATACTTGCAAGCAGCGGAGGGATCGATATCCTGGTAAACAACGCCGGTATTACCAGAGACGGATTGATGTTCAGAATGCCGCTCGAAAATTGGCAAAAAGTGCTAACGGTAAACCTTACGTCCGCTTTCCTCGTTTCGAAGCACTTTGCCATGGCAATGATGAAACAGCGTTCAGGTGCTATAATCAATATGGCGTCTGTTGTGGGAATCGGGGGCAACGTCGGCCAGACGAATTATTCCGCTTCCAAAGCCGGTCTTATTGGATTTACCAGGAGTCTTGCCAAAGAAGTGGCAGCACGCGGCGTGCGGGTAAATGCCGTAGCGCCGGGTTTTATAGACACCGAAATGACAAGAAGGCTGAGTGAAGAGGCCAAACAGGCAATGTTGGGACAAATTCCTTTCGGTAGAGGAGGAACACCGGAAGAGGTTGCCAAGGTCGTGCTGTTTCTCGCATCCGATCTTGCCTCGTATGTAACATCGCAGGTCATTCGAATCGATGGCGGCATGGCAATCTAAGGAGAAAACGATGAGAAGAATAGTAGTAACCGGTTTAGGAACGGTCAATCCTTTGGCCAAT
>CBDUZM010000010.1:0-21198 GCA_965371685.1 uncultured Spirochaetaceae bacterium
TATCATATCCGAAAATCTTGTTAAAAAAACAAGATTTTCGGATATGATATTATAACGAAGCTTGCATGGGAGGAAGATCTCTCTTTTGATATCGAGCTGCAGGGACATCACTTCAAGATAGATGCTGAAACAATACTGAATCCATCCTAAGGACGGGATTGGAAGTCATTCCCCCTCAGCAATTCATTTTGGTTGGCAAAACAAAAGCAGCAGCAGCTTATTCCCCATTGAATTCAGTAGAATTCCCGGTTTATTTGTTTATTTAGGGGGGGTTAAAATGCAAGGAAGGATAATTGACGTTAGGCCAAAAATCAGAGAAGGAAAATTAAAGGTCGTTGCCAGGGTGCGGACCAAGGACTGGGGTACTTTGGACGCTTACCTTCCGGATAGAGAGTTGTCTGCCATTTTGCCTCGAAATATTTTACTCGGTGACAGCAGGAAAGTACCGAGGAAGTTTCTCAAGAATGTTTCACCTATTATTAAGCGTATGATCAGCGGCAGGGATGTTCGTGTCTGGCGATACGACGAGGATTATTACTTTTCTTTTCTCTCATGGCGGAGTATCAGGTTTTCCGCTTAGAAGTAATTCTGGAATACCATTCCCTCATTAGTATTCCAAAGGCAACGGACACATTGAGAGATCTTTTAGCGCCGGACATGGCAATGGAGACCCTCCCCGCTTTTTGAGAAGATAGGGTTAAAGCTTCCGGACTTAATCCCAGCTCTTCTGAGCCGATAAGAACGGCGCCTCTCAGGGGGAAGGTGAACTCTTCAAAAGGGATTCCACCGGTTTCAAGAGCGAACACATTTTCTTCCTTCTCGAGAATCGATAGCTCTTCCACCTTCCAGGGTATAATGGAATTGCATCCGCGTGCGGATTTCAATGCCCTTCTGTGGGTCGGTAGAGGGGTATCAGGGCTAATATAGATCTCGCTGACACCAAATGCTTCAGCTGTTCTAAATATCGAACCCACATTAAAGGGCGAGCGGATGTCTTCCAGATAGCATTTTATAGGTAAGATCTTTCTTCCCTCTTCTTGCAGACCCGACCCGTCCCGGCAAAGAAGGTCCCACTCTGCCGGCTCTGCTCCCAGCGTTGCGAGGATGGCGTGCCTCAGGTTGTTTAAGGCACGCTGAATATATTGACGATCCGTATGAACAGAAGGAAGGCTCAAGTTGATAAGGCTGAGTTTCTCCTGAAGAGGAGACGAAAGGTCCGTTTGAATTTTTTGAGAATCGGCAATAGCGCTAAGCAGGGAGAGATCGAGTTCTAATCCCCGGTTCAGTTCTTCCTCGGCTTTCTGTAAAAGGATAACAATTTTTCTCAGTCTCGTTTTCGGCGCCAGACTTTCAAGCTTTTTAACAGTGAACATCAGAGTCGGTTTTTTATTTAGTAGGCTGACTTGACGATGTCGTAAAGCTCTTCAGTCGATACAGTGCGGGGCAGGTGGTTCATCATGTCAAAGCTATGGGCGACTTCGACACTGTCCAGCAGATCGTCCAGTTCCAGATCGAAATCTCTGAGCCTGGTGGGCATCTCGAGCGACGCGATCAAAGAGCGGGTAGTTTCGATGGCTTGATCGGCTGCATCGACAGTGGAGAGGTCTCCCGATTCCACGCCGAAGATTTTGCCAATGTGCGCTATTTTTTCTGTTGCAGTACTGGCATTGAACTCCAGTATGTATGGAATGAGTATCGATGAAATCCACGATTTAGGAACCATGAGGCGGCCGTTTATTGCATAGGACAGGCTGGTCCCAAGGCCCGTTTTACTTGTCGTCAGACCCAGGGATGTCAACAATCCCGCCATTGATGCTCTCGACCTGTGTTTCAGGACGTTCAGATCTTTAACCGCCTCCATGATAGAAGATTTGATTATCTCTATGGCACGGCAGAAAAGGGTGTTGGAGAGTATATTGGATCGAACAGAAAGGTAACCCTCAACCGCACTGAGCATTGTATCCATCATGGTAGTAGCCGTATATTTAGCCGGAAGTGAAAAACAGAGTTTAGGATCCAATATAACACCCTTTGTAATATCCTTTTGAGTCCTGCCAATTCGGGCGGTTCTGTCGCGGGCATCGACCATGAGATATTCATCCCCGAGCATGAATGGATTTCGGCAGGTGGTAAGGATTTCAAAATAAGGATGAGCCTCTCCCTCCGCTTTACTGCCTGAAAGCAGATCGTCTATACTTTGTGCGCCCTTTGCTGTCATGGCAATACACTTTGCTGTTGAAAGTGTACGGATACTGCCCAGGCCTATAACTACTTCCACATGAGCGCCCCGGCACAGCTTAACTCCCTCTTCAACAGAAATGCTGGTGGAATTGGGCACCACTTCATCGTATACGATCGATTCAATTTTTTTTCGAGAGAGCAGCTCCTGTATCCGCTCGATTGTTCCCTGCTCGTAAAGTATCGATTCCGTAACAACAAGCGCTCTCTTACCAAAAGGGGAAACGAGAGCTCCTATTCGGTTTACGGTATCGGCGCCAAAGATGACCTGCTGCGGTATATGGAAGAATAAGTCCGGCATAGTATATCCTTCGGAGTTAGTTTGATCACTATTTATAAAAAAAAGACGGTAAGGCTGTATAAAAACCCCTCCGTCTTTCTCTTCATATAACTACTCTGATTGAGACTATATCTTGAAATGCTCCATCAATTTTTCCGCCAACTCTTCGATAACTTTCTGGGTGATGTAGGTTGGATCGTGCAGCTTCCGCTTCACCTCCTCCACCCTCGACATGCGGATTTCGGGAGACAACTTGGCGCTTTCCGTTACACGGTAGATTTCCGCCTTTGTCTTGGCATCGTCTGAAAAGCTGATAGAATCTTTGCCTTCTTTCTTTTGAGTGTTTTGTACCTTACTGGCCTTGTTGTACTTGGAAACCGGATCCGGTACATTGACTCTTTCAATAGTCATCTGGGAGTCCTTCCTTTCATACTCTAATATCGTCTCGGGGTTATATTAACTTGAAATCTTTTTGGCCGATGCTTGACTTGTCGATATTCACTTACAGTTCAGGAAAAGCTAACATATAACCTCTGCCTATATTCTGATGCTTCCACGGCATCCCGTCAAGGGATTTTACAAGGAAATTACGCTTAGGAAAAAAAGGATCTATTCCCCAATAGGTCGTAGTCCCAGAGAAATTGATGAAGGTATCGTCCTTGTTTTTGGGGATTTCCTGGAGTATACTAAACTCAGGGGTGTCACAAATGAAACGAAACGGGCAAGAAAAAACAAGCAGGAATCTTAAACTCCCCACCATTTCCGACCGGGCCAGAATCAAAGCAGAGGGGAAATTTTTACACGGGACGAGAGGAAAGAGCACCCGCGGCGCCAGGGGAAACAAGAAATACTAGTTGTCGCGGCTTTTATTTCTCTGAGTGTTGTTGTCCTGCTTCTGGTACTACTCGGAAGGCATTCTGCCGGGCAAAAACCCGGGTTACCCACTCTGGAAAGGCGTCGGATTTCATTCTGTCCGATCTGCCGCACCCGGCTTGTGTCGGGAGAACAGATACGTACGATTGCCTATCCGGCCGGGGGAACGAGTGTCCGTAAAACCGGTTCAGAACCGGACAACAGGGAATCGCCGTCTCCGGGCGGGAAAAGGATAGTGCATGTGTGCGGCTGCCGCCACTGTTTGAGCGGCGGCGGAAGCTCCTCAAGGAGGTGTCCCGTCTGCCATTATGCGCTGTCTCTTGATGATTATCTGGTTGGTTGGATGGAGCAGACACCGGAGAAAACCCGGTTAAAGATTTCCGGCTGCACAAAATGTAAACCTATCCATATTTAAGCTGTCATTCCACTATCACGTTTTTTGGAAACGGTTTTAAACACCAGGCCCTCCTTGCCGGAATCCAGTTCTACTGTGTCCCCCTCCTTTAACTTGCCTGAAATCAGCATTTTTGCCATTGGATTTTGGACCAGATTTTGTATGGTCCTCTTGAGAGGTCTGGCGCCGAATTGTGGATCAAAACCTGTCTCGCTGAGATAACGCCTGGCATTGGGAGTCGTTTTTATCTTTATTTTCTGTTCTGACAGTCTTTTACTGAACAGTTTCAACTGGATATCTACAATTGTGTTTATTTCCTTCCTGCCCAGCCGGTTGAACAGTATTGTCTCGTCGATTCTATTCAGGAATTCAGGCTTGAATGTGGCCTTCATGAGCAGGTCGATTTCATCTCTAATTTTTTCGATATCATCGGTTTTTTGAATGAGGTCGCTTCCAATGTTGCTTGTCATTATGACCAATGCATTTTTAAAATCCACCTGGCGTCCCTGGCCGTCTGTAAGCCGGCCTTCGTCGAGAAGCTGGAGCAGGACATTGAAAATATCGGGATGAGCTTTTTCGATTTCATCAAATAGGATTACAGAATAGGGTTTCCTGCGGACTGCCTCGGTGAGCTGTCCTCCTTCCTCATACCCGATATAGCCCGGGGGGGCGCCGATCATACGGGATACGGCGTATTTTTCCATGTATTCACTCATGTCGATTCGTGTGAGAGCTCTTTCATCATTGAAAAGATAGTCGGCAAGGGTCTTGGCCAACTCGGTTTTTCCGACTCCCGTGGGTCCCAGGAAGATGAAAGTCCCGAAGGGCCGGTTGGCGTCAGCCAGGCCGGCCTTATTCCGTCTGATGGCATCAGAGACGCTTTGAATCGCCTTTTCCTGTCCAACCACCCGCCTGCTGAGTATCTCTTCCAGGTTGAGGAGTTTTGCTTTTTCAGAAGCCAGCATTTTTGACACAGGTATACCTGTCCAGGAAGATACGATATCTGCTATGTCCTCCTCTGAGACTTCCTCTCTTAAAAGCCTCGATTCGCCGTGAAGCTTTTCCAATTCCCCGGATTTTGACGCTAATTCCTTCTGGGTCTGCGGAATGACCCCATGCTTGATCTCCGCCGCCTTTGCCAGATTCCCTTCCCTTTCATAATGGCTTTCCTCGATGTGGAGCTCTTCCAGCTGCTGTTTGAGCTTACGAATTGCCTCGATAATATTCTTTTCGTTCTGCCATTGAAGCTGCATGGTATCTTTTTTGCCCTTCAGATCCGCCAGTTCTTTTTCAAGCTTGCCGAGCCTGTCTTTAGAAGCCTGGTCGGTTTCTTTTGAGAGCGCCTGCTTCTCGATGTTGAGCTGAAGTATTTTACGTTCGATCTGATCCAGCTCTGTAGGCTGGCTTTCAATCTCCATCTTCAAACGGCTCGCTGACTCGTCGATAAGGTCGATAGCTTTATCCGGCAGGAAACGGGAGGTAATATAGCGGTTCGAAAGGTTTGCCGCTGCAATAATGGCATCGTCGCGTATCCTGACTCCATGATGCACTTCGTAGCGCTCCTTCAGACCTCTCAGGATAGCAACCGTATCCTCAACAGATGGCTCTCTCGTGTAGACCTGCTGAAAGCGTCTCTCCAGTGCGGCATCTTTCTCAATGTGCTTGCGGTACTCATCCAGCGTTGTGGCGCCGATAGCCCGAAGCTCCCCTCGGGCAAGGGCCGGTTTCAGCAGATTGGATGCGTCGGTGGAGCCTTCCGCAGCGCCCGCCCCTACTAACGTGTGGAGCTCATCGATGAAGAGGATGATTGACCCCCCGGACTCGGCGATTTCTTTGACTACAGCTTTTACCCTTTCCTCAAACTCACCCCGGAATTTTGCGCCGGCGACCAGGGCGCCAAGATCCAGAGCCAGTACCCTTTTGTTTTTCAGTGAATCCGGCACGTCTCCCGAAGATATGCGCCTTGCCAGGCCTTCTACTATTGCCGTCTTTCCCACGCCGGGCTCTCCGATCAGCACCGGGTTGTTCTTGGTCCGCCTGGACAACACCTGCATGACCCTCCGAATTTCATCATCCCTGCCTATGACAGGATCCAATTTTTCCTTTCCGGCAAGGGCGGTAAGATCCCGGCAGTATCTCTCCAGCACCTGGTATTTATTCTCCGGATTTTGATCGGTTACCCGCTGGTTGCCTCTGATCTCTTTCATGGCGTCCATAACAGCCTGCCGCGTGATACCCCGTGCCTGAAGGGCCTTTGCTCCCTCTGAACCGCCTCCGAGCAGGGCGAGAAAGAGATGCTCTGCACTGATAAATTCATCTTTGAGTTGACCGGCTTCCTGCTCGGCCAGGTGAATTGCCCGACTGGCCGCCGGGGATAGATATATCTGGCTGCTCTCACCGTAAACTTTGGGTTTCTTCTGCAGAATGGCCTCTATCTCCGACGCCGTTTCGCGCGGCGGCGCCCCTATCTTATCCAGAAGAGGGGGCACAATTCCGTCCGCCTGCTGCAGCAAAGCCAATTGAATATGTTCAGGTTCGATGGCGGAGTGATTTAAGCGGTGGGTTAAAGATTCCGCTTCGTTAATCGCTTCCTGGGCTTTCTCGGTAAGCTTGTCGTATCGCATTTTGCACTCCGGAATTTATCTCTGTTTAGGAAGAAAGTTTCACTATTAAAAATAGCTATAGAGTTCCTCCCGGTCAAATCAGCCGCGCACTTTTAAAATGTGGGCAGGCGTATGCCAGTAAATAAGCACCCCTATCCTGCCCCAGATTAATTGGAAATTTAGAAGGATTACTTCTAAATTTCCAATAAAATACAATGGAAGAATATACCATATAAGATAACCTGCGAACCTGCGATCGTTCTGACCTACCGAACTAAGTTGGGAAAAATACAGTGACGAATTGTTCACTATTCTGGCCTTTTTATTCTGATTAGAAAAACGGTTACCTTACCCGTGAAGGAAATACGGAAAATGAAGTTTCTTGCATACCGGTTATTCCAACAGATGCTACATGCCCCGGAAGCTGTACCGACTTAATTCGGTAGGCCAGGGTCAGATCGTTTGGTTGACAGGAATATTGAACATCCGGTAAGATATAGCCTCGGAACAGGTAGCCATCTTTTACAGGATGGTGTTACCGGGCGAAAAGCAGCAGGTTAGGGCCTGCGGGACCGATTCCCGCAGGCTTTTTTTTACGGGCGAGTCCCTTATGGACCCGGCAGGGCGTACGTTCGGAGATAAATATATAATGGATCCGGGAAAACAGAGACTGGGCTATATAGAAGGATTCTTGTCCAGTGCGTTGAATATCGTGCTCTTTGGCTTGAAACTCTGGGTGGGGGTCAGGATCGCTTCGGTGGCAATGGTAGCCGATGCCTGGCATACACTTTCAGACATCCTTACATCAATCGTGGTTATCGTCGGTTTCTGGATGGCGGCCAGGCCGGGTGACAGAGAGCATCCCTTTGGCCACGGTAGGGCCGAGCTTGTTGGAGCTGTTATTATAGGGACGCTTCTTGCTCTGGTAGGTGTCAATTTTATAAGAGAGTCATATCTTCGGCTTAAAGATGCGGTTTTTCCTGTTTTTAATCTTTCGGGAATTATTATTTTTGGAATCTCTGCCATTCTTAAGGAAGCGTTGGCCGAGTTTTCGTTTTGGGCAGGAAAGAAGAGCGGGTCAAGCGCACTTATCGCGGACGGCTGGCACCATAGGAGCGATGCAAGTGCCTCCGCCCTTATCGTTCTCGGCGTTCTTTTCGGAAAGAATTTCTGGTGGATAGACGGTGTGCTGGGCCTGGCCGTTTCGCTATTAATAATTTATGCAGCTTACGAGGTTATAAGCAGTGCGGGGAGGCGGTTGCTGGGAGAAGCGCCGGATACGGGGCTGATCGAGGATATCAAAGCCGTGTTAAAGCCGATATTGCCGGACACTGCAGATCTTCATCATATCCACTTGCATCGTTACGGTGACCACGTGGAAGTGACAATGCATGTCTACCTTCCTGACGGCTACTCGCTGAAGAAGGCTCATGATATAATTAATTTTGCCGAGGCGGAGTTGAAAGAAAAGCTGACGATAGAACCGACGATCCATACTGAGCCTCTGACTGAAAAAGAGAACCGGGGGAAGGGCAGCGATTAACCCGAACGGTCAGGATTAATATGTAGGTCGGGCAATAATCGTCTCGAGCTCAGGATTTTTATCGAGATCGTTTACCAATGCCTCTTCTCTCTCCCTGTTGACATAGCAGGGGTCTTGAAAAGAGTAGGAAAAATTCGTGTGAACGTCATATGTGCCCTGCAGGAGAGCATAGGCGTCTTCCGTCATCACGAGCTCTTCGTCGGTAGGAATGATAAAAATTTTCGCCTTTGATAGCTTCCCGCTTATCTCTGTCTCGGCGTTACGGCAGAGGGATAGTGCGTTCTTGTCAGGATCTATGGCGATTCCCAACTCTTCCAGGCCTTCCAGAGACTTCTGCCGTATGGTCGCAGTCATTTCTCCCACCCCGGCTGTAAAAACGACTGCATCGATCTTCCCGAGAGCCGCGTAATAGGCGCCAATATATTTTTTAATCCGGTAGGATTCCATATCGATTGCCAGCCTTGCCCGGGCGCTGCCCTTCGATCTGGCTTCCATCACATCCCTGCGGTCCGTATATTTTTCTGTTATACCCAAAACGCCGCTTTTCTTGTTGAGGATTGTGTCCATCTCCTCCGGTTTCAAATCTTCCTTTCGCATAATGTAGCAGCCAATGGCAGGATCGTGATCACCGGATCTCGTTCCCATAACCAGGCCTTCCAGAGGAGTCATGCCCATGGAAGTGTCCACGGAAATCCCATCTCTAACCGCATTAGCGCTGGCGCCATTGCCGATGTGAAGGCTGATGAGGTTCGTCTGAAAGGGATCCCTGCCCAGGAGCACAGATGCCCTTTTGGCAACGTAGAGAAAGGAGGTACCGTGAAAACCGTATCGTCGAATCCCGTAGTTCTTGTACCATTTGTAAGGTAGAGCATAGATATAGGCGTATTCAGGCATGGTCTGATGCCATGCTGTATCAAGGCTCACGCAGTGGGGCACGTTCGGCAGAAGCCTTTGAGCTGCTTCTATGCCCAGAATATTGGCTGGATTGTGAAGGGGGCTCAAGTCGGAAAAGCCTTTGAAAATTTTCATGGCTGCTGCGTCTACAATCACCGATTTAGCAAATTTTTCTCCCCCGTGGACGAGTCTGTGACCAACGGCCTTGATTTCTTGAACATCCTTAATGGATCCCTTTTCCGGATCGAGAAGTAATTTGACGATCAGATCAACGGCTTCTCTGTGACTGGGGCATTCGTACTTCAATGATGTGGTTCCTTTACCTCTTGAGTAATGAGTGATAAAGGCGCCGCCCACCGTTACCCGTTCCACTGCGCCCTTTGCCAGTACGGCGCGATTATCCCAGTCATAGAGCTGGTATTTTACCGATGAGCTTCCGCAGTTTAGAGTCAGGATATACATGCTTTTCCCTCTCCGGCTACTGTAAAGAGAGGCCATGGATTTGTCAACTTTATAATTTGTAAATGAATGTAAATAGACACCCGGATTAAGGCATACTCCCGGCATATATCTTGCTTTTATAATCGTTGGAGTCCCGGTGTTATGAAACATTCGCAGACTATATTTGCCGTTTTCATCTCTCTGATACTGTCACTCATTACACTGAAGTTCCCCCTTGCCGGCGAAAGTATTACAGTCACTACGGAACTGGCCGATCTCAAGGAGCTGCGGAACAGAATCATTCTCAAGGCGGATGAGCGATGTTTCATCTGGACCGATGTAAGAGGCCGGGAGCATAATCAGGGATCGTGTTTTGGGCTGAGTACTCCCTATTTAATCCTGGGACCGATCAGCCCGGCAGGTCTATTCAGAGAGATACAGAATCCTCTTGGTTTTAATCCCGGCAGCAGCGTGTTTCAGGAAAAAACCGGCATGAGGCTGAACACCGCATTCTTTGCTAATAAAAAGGGAATCTATATATTATCTGATCGATTGGCTCTTTTTGGTTATATAAGCCGGGAAATTTTTAAATCAGGGCTCTTGATTTCTGTACCTGAATATCCTTTCTCTTATCCCAAAGTTCGAAGTGAGTTTCTCGTATCCACTTCACTGCCATTGCGCGTTTATCCGGGAGACCGGTGGTATCTGTCGAAACCGTGCTTCCCCGGAGGAAGACTTTTTCATGGGTCTGCACGTGTGATCTTCGGCGTTCCTTTAGTGTCCATTGTGCTTTCATCCTGCGTGTCCGGGGGAGAGCGTGTTAACGCCGGAACGATTTTCAATACAGCCGTCCGATTGGAGAGTGCGGCCATGGAATCGGATTTATACCTCGGCCTGGCCTCAAAAAGCTATTACACGCCGGATGGGGAGATGCCGAATTCATCTCTCGCTGCGGGAATTCATCTGTATATAATTCCGTGGGATTGTATCGGCCTGGGCGCAGGGTACCTTTATCGGGCGGCGCCTGCAACAGGCCGGCCCGGGCTCTACAGAGAGGGAAGGGAATTGTTTGCCGTTGAAGCGAGGGGGAAATGGGAATTGGGAAAGGCAACTCACCTCACTCTGTCAGGGGATTTTGAAGTGGAGAGATTGTTCGAGGCTGTTGGAGCGGTCAGCATAAATAAGGAGATCAGTATATCCACAGTTTTTGACTGTAGGAAGGTTACCTTAAAAATTTCGGGTAAGCTTGAAAGGAAGGAGGATGTTTGGGAAAGAGGCTTTGAATTCAGCCTTCGATACGGGTCCCGGGGGAGTGTGAGTTTAGATATCTCCTACCTGAAGGATCTCGAGCTTTCTTTCGGGATAATCCTTAACCCGGATCGGTTTTCTTTTAGACTGGAGATGGACCGCCTTGCGTCACAACCGGAGATTACGTTGGGATGGGAGGTGAAAACTTAAAACACGGTGAGAGCCGGGGAGGAAGGTGCTGAAAAGCCCGGGGTATTAGCCGAGGCCCAGGAGTGATTTAGCGATAAGGAAGTAAATAGTTAGGCCTGTAATGTCAATCAGCGTGGCCATCAGGGGAGCTGCCATGACTGTCGGATCGAGACCAATACGATTTATCAGCAGAGGCGTACACGATCCCACCAGTGTGGCGAACAGTATCACGAAACAGAGGGCAATTCCCACAGTGACTGCTTCCGAAATCATGAAAATGGAGCTCTCCGGTGGCAATTCCCCGGATTATAAGGGTGGCGCTCTGGGTTCCCGAATTTCCTCCGGTTCCGATAATTGTGGGAATAAAGAGGGTGAGAACGGTGGCTGAAATAAAGAGGCTTTCAAAAAAGGATAGCAGGTTTGTGGTCAAAGTAGCCGCGATAAGGAGAATGGTCAGCCAGGGGATTCGCTTTTTCACCAGATTCAGGATTGAGCTGTCCAGATAACGTTCCGTTCCGCCGCTCATGGCGCCCATCTTGTATATATCCTCTGTCTGTTCTTCCCGGATAACATCGATGATATCGTCAAATGTGATGATACCCAGCAGCCTGTTGTAATGGTCAATAACGGGAAGTGCGATCAAGTCGTATGTTTCCAGAATTCCGGCAACCTCTTCCTGGTCTGTGTCCTCCCGAACAGAGATAACCTGCTTTACCATTATATCTTCTATGCGGTCGTCATCCCCTGAAGAGAGAATTTCTCTCAGGGAGATCACCCCTTTAAGCCTTTTCAATTGATCGACAACATAGAGATAGTAGACCGTTTCCACTTTTTGGACGCTTTTCCTGATCCAGGCGAGAGCCTGTGCCACTGTCCGGGTGGAAGGAATAGCCAGGTAACGCGGTGTCATCAGGCCGGCTGCGTCGTCCGCGTCGAATTTCAGCAGAAAGCGGGTCTCTTCCTTTGCTTCTTCACTGAGGGATTTCCAGACAGAGTCCCGAACTTCCTGGGATACGGCCTGTATGAAGTCGGTCAGGTCGTCCGGTTCCATTTCCTCGAGAAGCACTTTGGCGTGGTCCGCGGAGAGGGCGGCGACTAGCGATTCCTGATCCGGCGCTGGTAGGGAGTTGACGAGATCGACCTTTTTATCCAGATCGAGCTGGGTAAAAATCCTGATCGCTCCTTCCTCGTCAAGATCATCCCAGACATAATCCAGATCGGCAATGGTAATCCCGCCCAGCAGGCGCATCAGCTCCTCATTACCGAGATGAGAGAGGCTGTTTCTTATTCGGCCCATACTATCCGGCATGTCCGGCCTCCTTTTTGTTTGAGATTGCCCATTCACCTACGGGAATGATTTCCTCTTCCAGCACAAAACCGAAAGCCTCTTTGACTCTCTCCTTTACAAGTTTCACAAGCTTCCATATATCATGGGCCGTGGCATTTCCCATGTTGACAATGATATTGGCATGAGCTTCTGAGACCATCGCACCGCCTATACGATAACCCTTCAAGCCCAGGGAATCGATAATCCTGCCGGCAGGTATTCCAAAGGTCCGGTTGTTCTTAAAAACGGAACCGGCGCTCGGGTAGAGAAAATGTCCCTTCCTCTCCCTGTCCTTGCGGCAAGCCGCCATAGTCGATTTGAGCATTGAGGCATTCCCTTTGGAAAGGCGGAAACCGCCTCTGATTATGATTCCCTTCATAGCCTGGAAAGGAGATTTTTTATAACCAAAGTCTTCCCGGGAAATCCTTATGCGTTTCTCCTTCAGGTCTTCATCTACAATGTCCGCGTATTCCAGCGCTTCCGAGAGCGAGACACCATAGCATCGGGCATTCATCCAGATGGCGCCGCCTACGCTTCCCGGCATTGAGGAAAAGCTTTCAAGGCCGGCCAGACCCCAATTAGCGGTTTCTTCCGATACCTGGCTGAGATGAGTTCCTGCCAGGGCACTGACCAGGCAGCCCTCGCGCTGGATTCCCTGTATGTTTTTCATGTCAATGACCACGCCCCGGAAACCACTGTCGGAAATTAGGATATTCGCCCCATCGCCAAGAACAAAAAAAGGAATTCCTTCTCCTATGCAGAGAGAGTAAAGCTCTGTCAGATCAGCTGGGGTGTGAGGGGCGGCATAAAGGTCTGACGGGCCGCCGACCTTGAACGAGCAGTGTGCGGCCATGGATTCGTCAAATTTCAGAGGTATATTGGTATTGATTTTTTTGGTTAATTTACGTAAGTTGTACACATCCGTATAATACTCCATTAATCATTCGAATCAAGCGAAGTGTAGCAATTTATCCTCTCAAACGGAGAGTAGTATCTATCTTAGATGAGGAAAACCTTATGTATTTGAAGTTGTTTAATACGCTTTCGAGGAAAGTGGAGAAATTTAAACCCATTCAACAAGGCCGCGCAGGTATGTATACCTGCGGCCCCACCGTGTATGACTATCCCCACATAGGCAATTTAAGAACCTATGTTTTCGAAGATATCCTGAGGCGGATGCTGGAATATCTGGGATATAAGGTTACTCACGTAATGAATGTCACCGACATGGGGCACCTTACTGATGACGCAGATGGGGGAGAGGACAAGATAATAAAAAGCGCCCGCGAGAAGAAGATGAGTGCTTGGGAGATCGCGGAATACTATACTCAGGCTTTCTTTAATGACACCCGCGCTTTGAATATTTTAGAGCCGTCGATTATATGCCGGGCAACCGATCACATTACAGACATGATTCAGCTGGTTGTCAGGCTGGAAGAGAAGGGCTGCACCTACACTGCCGGCGGTAATGTCTATTTCGACATCGACCGGTTTCCCGGCTACGGCAGACTGGCCCGGTTGAATCTTGATACCCTGCGCGCCGGCGCCAGGATTTCGGTCGACCCGAATAAAAAGAATCCTTCGGATTTTGTGCTCTGGTTTACCCGGTCAAAATTCGAGCATCAGGCCATGCTCTGGGATTCTCCCTGGGGAAAGGGATACCCCGGGTGGCATATAGAGTGCAGCGCAATGTCAATGCGCTACCTGGGTGAGCAGTTCGATATTCACTGCGGAGGGGTGGATCATATAAATGTCCATCATACCAATGAAATTGCGCAGAGCGAGGCGGCTACGGGGAAGAAGTGGGTAAACTACTGGATTCATGGGGAGCATCTCCTTATGGGAAGCGAGAAGATGGCAAAGTCAAAGGGAGAGAACATCACTCTATCCTACTTGATGGAGCAGGATTTTCACCCGCTGGATTACAGATACTATCTGCTGGGAGCTCATTACCGGTCGCAGCTGCAGTTCCGGTTTGCCGCTTTAGAGGCGGCCAGGAACGCGAGAAGACGCCTGGGTGAAAGGATCTTTCAGCTTAGAAAGGACGCAGCTGAAGAGACGGACGGAGATGATCCCGGCGCCGGATATCTTGCCGCCTTTTTGAAACATGCGGTAAACGATCTTAATATACCCCGCAGTTTATCCGAAGTTTGGGCTCTTGTCAGGGATGAGGAGCTGAAAGCAGAGGCAAAGCTCAGAGTCCTCCATAAAATGGACAGGATTCTGGGACTGGATTTTCAATCCTGGGCGCCCGAAGCAGTTGAGCTGGCCGTGGATGAGGAAAAACTGATTGCAGAACGGCAGGAAGCCCGTGAGAGAAGAAATTTCAAAAGAGCGGATGAGATAAGGAACATTTTATTAAAACGTGGTATCATTCTAGAGGATAGACCAGAGGGAGTCAGGTGGCGGGAAAAAAAAATTTGAAGCTGCCTGAATGGTTTTAAAATGATTTCGGATAATGGGTTTGATAGAGATTTTAAAGAGCTGTACGAATCCCTGTTTTTGACTATATTTCGCATTGCCTACAGAATTACCGGCGATGCGGGAAAGGCTGAGGATCTCTGCCACGAAGCCTTTATCAAGTACTATGAGAGGGGCAAACCTCTCCCGGACATGGCGCAGGCCAAATACTGGCTTATCCGTGTTGTGAAAAATCTTACTCTAAACAGTGAAAAGAGAAAAAGCCGGGAGCGGAGGGCTGTTGAGCGGCTGAAGAGAATATCTCCGCTATCGGCTGTGTCCGAGGAGGAGACCTACATAAAAAAAGAATCAAAAGAAGAGGTGCAAAAAGCGCTGTCGGTGTTACCTTATAATTTCAGAATTGTTCTAATATTGAAGGAGTATGAGGGATTGACTTATAAGGAAATAGGTTCGATAATGGGAATAACGGAGGGGAATGTAAAGGTTAGGGTTTTCCGTGCCAGGGAAAAGCTCAGTCTTTATTTCAAGGAGGCGGAACAGGATGTGTCCTGACCTTCATACTCTCTCCGCTTATCTGGATGGCGAGGTTGCTGTTAGATGGGCGAAAGAGATTGAAAAGCATTTAACGGAATGTACTTCCTGCCGGGAAAATCTGAAGAGGATCGAGGCGGTAAACGCACACATCGGCGATGTTAAAGCACCGGATTTCCGGGCTGCACAAGACAGGGTGTGGACCCGACTCCAGCTTCATCACGAAGGAGCACTGTACCACCGTGTACCCCTTATGAAGAGGCGTATTGCCGTTCCTCTTTCTCTTGCGGCGACGGTTGCCTGTCTGGTTATACTCATGGGTTTCGCTCTGGTTTTTCTCTCCGCCAGAGCCGGTATCGGCACAATGAAGATTACCACTAAAGAGTCCGGTTTTACCGAGTTCCAGATACAGGCCTCTATGAAGGAGCTGCAGGAATTTTTAGGCTCTCTGGAAAGGCAGAATGCCATGGGCGGGGTGGTTATCCCCCTTCCGGAAAACACCTCGTTCAAGATGATCGGAGAACCGGTTTTCACGCGCGATATAGATTTCAAGCGGAGGTAGATAGGTGAAACGCTCACTGTTCTTTTTTTTGTCGCTGCTTGCCGTTTTGGAGGTGTCTGCTGAAGAGGCAGATACGCTGAAATTTCAGGTAGATGAGGCATTACAGATAAATATATCTTATCGTATCCTGCCGTTGGATACGAAGACAACCTTTCAAGACGATAGCAGCGAGCTCATGAAAATACCCACCATACCAGGGAATCCCGTTACCATCTGGCTGAAAGGAACAAATATCATAATTCAGGCTGTGCTCACGCCTTATTCATCCAAGGATGGTAAGCTCTTACTCGTTGCGCAGGGGCAGGTATGGTATTCAGATCCATCAGTTGAGAATGAGGTGAAGGTGTTGAGCTCCTATAAGAGTATCGTTCTTGCCATGGGTGAAAGAATATTTTTCTTTCCTCTCGGAATACCGAAAGATATGAATAATAGCGAGCTTTTTAATATTGCCCTTGAAATTGAGATCGTGCCGTTTGAGAGTCAATAATCCATGGATGAAGGACATATCAAATCTCACATCAAAGCCCGTATAAAGGTATATCTGCCTTTCTTGGTGTTTTTCCTGCTTGTCGTCATTCTCCTGCTCTCCTCCGTTCTTTCCAGCCATTCCCCTGAGATAGAATCAGTTTCGCCGGGAATCGGCGAAACCGGAGATGAGCTGCTTATAAAGGGAAGATTTTTCGGTTCCTCCCGGGACGGAGGCATTGTGTCGGTGGCGGGTATTTCTCCGCCCACATCCTCTTATCAATGGAGTGACAGGGAAATTCGTTTCACGGTTCCGCAGGAAATGGCCGGCGGTCTGGTGAAAGTTGTAGCCAAGCATGGGGAGAGCGGGGAAGTCATCTGTTTCACCAACACGAGGCAGCTTCCTGTAATTGTTTCCGGTCCCCTCAATCCCGGCGAGCCGCACATCTCCCGTATAGAGCCTAACAGCGGCACGGTAGGCACTGTGATTACGCTGTCCGGACTTAATTTCGGCTTGAAGAGGGGAACGGTATTCTTTTCCTGGGTTTCCGGTGACAGCAGCATAAATGCTCTTTCCGACAGTATGATTACGGCTCTCGAGATCAACCATGATTATGTGGCCTGGGCGGACAGGGAAGTACAGGTCAGGGTGCCGGATGGAGCTACATCCGGCAATGTAAAAATACTCACCGATAAGGGTATAAGCAATGCCGAGTATTTTGAGGTGGATGATCGAGCCGGAAGCAAACGCTATGAGAATAAGGTAACGTATATTATTCAGCGGACGGTGGACATTAAAACGATCAGAGCCGAGACTGGAAACGGACTCTACCTGTGGGTGCCGCGAATTGTGGATATACCGGAGCAGCGGAATTTTCAGCTTCTCTTTCTGGATCCCGATCCCCTGAACAGCAATTACAGGGGTTTCATGCTCTTTTTTTTCGAGGATCTCAAGGAAAGCGAACGCTATAAACTCTCCTATTCTCAGATGTTTGACCGCTATGAAGTGAATACCACGATTATCGAGTGGAGAGTTACGGCAAATTACAATAAGCTCAGCCGGCTCTACCAGGAGTATACGAACAGCGATGCTGTTGTCCCCTCTTCCGATAAAAAGATCGAGCAGGTATCCAAAGCCGTCAACAGAGGGGTTAAGAATCCATATGTGAAAGCCCGGAGGATCTACGATTATGTAAAAAATAAGCTTTCCTATGATGAAAGCCCGGAAGCTGAGGATGTAGTCAAAGCACTGGATACGAAAAAGGGCAATGCCTATACCTACGCTGTACTGTTCTGTGCCCTGGCGCGGAGCTCCGGCATTCCGGCAAGACCGATCGCAGGCTATATAGTAACCGATCCCGACCGGCGTTTGGTGACAAAGCATTTCTGGGCGGAATTCTACCTGGAGAACATCGGCTGGGTTCCTGTGGATCCTCTTTTAGGTGACGGGAGGAGGTTCGGCGACTTTCCGACCGGTGTATCGGCAAAGAGCTATTACTTTGGAAATATGGATAACCGCCACATTGCATTAGTTAAAGGACTCCCGAAGCTGAAACAGATGGATCCTGACGGAAGGACGGTCAGGCTGGATGGACAGGCCAGTTTTCAGCCGATACACGAAGAGGCTACCGGCAACCTGAAGGGATACAGCTCCATCTGGGGGGAGTTGGAGATACCGGGTATCTATTAAGCGGAGATATATTTATAAAATACGCTTCAGATTAAGCACAATATCTCCGATTTTGATATTGCATGCACCACACTATTTCTTGTATGATTAGATATGCCTAATCCACTCCAGCTGTCATTAGTAACTTTTGGGAAAGGCTCTTATATCATTGTGGAGGGAAAGCAGAAGGCTGACTTTTTCTACATACTCCAGCGCGGACAGGTGAGATTGAGCAAAGAGGTGGAGATAGTAGAGGAGGAAGGAGGGAATCTGCTGAAACCCGGTGATTTCTTCGGTGTCGTGTCTACAATGTCCTCTCACAGCCATATCGAGACTGCCCAGGCGCTTTCCGATGTGGTTTTGATTTCTGTTCACAGTGATCAGTACGGGCTTCTTATAAAAAAGAACACGCCTGTAGCAATAAAAATCATACAGCAGTTCGCCCGGAGAATGCGTTATCTGGATCAGGCTCTGACCCGCCTTACTTTTAAGGGCACCGCCAGTGAGAGTCCGACTCATCTTTTCAAGGTAGCCGAATGTTATGCCCGGCAGAATCAGTATAACGAGGCATATTACGCTTATTACCGCTACCTCCAGTACTGCCCCAACGATGATAATGTGCAAAAAGCAAAGGAGAGGATCACCAAGATAAAACCGTATGCCAAGGTTGTCTATTTACATAAAGACAATGCCCAGTTTACCCGAACTTATCCCAAAGATACCATGATATTCAGTGAAGCTGAACCGGGATCGGAGCTCTATATCATTCAAAAGGGCACGGTTAAAATCAGCAAGATCGTAGACGATAAGGAAGTTCTGATCGCTCTTCTTCCGGCAGGCGACATTTTTGGTGAAATGGCGCTGCTCGAGAACAAACCTCGCTCCGCTTCGGCAATTGCCCACGATGATGTCACCCTCCTGGCGGTAAATAAGCAGAACTTTGAAAGAATGGTTCAAGCCCAGCCGCAGCTCATCACCCGCCTGACAACCCTTTTGGCGGAACGTATCTGGTTTATATACAATCAGCTGGCGAACGCCAAGATAGAGGATCCGCTTGGAAGACTCTACGATTATCTCTGGCTCCAGCTGGAAAAGAACAGAGTTCCCATAGCCAAGAGCGGAAGTTATACGTATGAATTCGGACCCAAGGAACTGCTCAACATGCTGGGTTTAACCGCCAGTGAAGGCAGCGACCTTCTACGGCGCCTGTTTGAAGACCAGCGCTTAAAAGTAATAGATAACAAGATCTTTACATCGGACGTGGAGGAGATCAAGAAACAGGCGGAATATTATAAAAAGATGCAGAGGATTGAAAGCGCCCGAAAAGAGAGAAGCGGGCAGGTCTGAACCGGCGGGACAGCCGTTCCGAACACAGCCTGCTTATTTCAGTTTAGCTAAAGCAGATCTTCCCTTTTATTATTTTGCAGCTCCTGCACAAGTTCCCTGACTAGTTGAGAGCTGCCCTTTTTACACACAAGAGCAGCGCCGTCTTTAATCACAACAATCAGATCCTTGACCCCGGCCAGAGCTACCGGGATGTCGGAATAGATGAAGTTATCCTTTGAATCGGCTTGAAATACGTTTTCCTCTGGCAGGTCATAATAACGGCACACCTCATCCCAGGAACCCACATCACTCCACCGAAATGACGCCGGAATCAGGGCGGATTTACGGCTTTTTTCCATTACTGCGTAATCAACGGAGATGGAGGGCAGTTCCCCGTATACCTCGGCCACAGCTTCCAGGTTTCGACAGACCAGGACAGACTTCTTCTCCGCCATCTTCAGATTCAGCTCAGCGAATCGTTTGGCTACTTCCGGCGCGTCTTTTGACATGGCTTCCATAAGAGCTTTCACTTGAAAAGTAAATATTCCGGCATTCCAATAAAAGTTGCCTTTATCAAGATATTCTTTAGCCGTTTTCAGGTCCGGTTTTTCATGGAAAGATGCGACAAGATAGCCCGGGGAACATTCAGGTCCTGTTTCGATATAGCCGTAGCCCGTATCGGGCCCCCGCGGGGATATTCCAAAGCTGACGAGATATCCCTCGTCTGCAAGGCTGTGTGCCTTTTCCGCATCTTCCTTAAAGGCGGTGGAATGTTCTATCAAGTGGTCCGAGGGAAGAACGATCATTGTGGCCTGAGGGTCCCCATTCTGTTCCAGGAATACCGCCGCATACGCCAGGGCAGGCGCCGTATTGCGGGCAATGGGTTCTTCTAAAATGACAAGTGGTCGGGATTCCTCCCTTGCCGGGCGGATTTTTTCCCACTGCCTTATAATCTCACTTCCGTGATCCCTGTGGGTAACAACTACAATATGTCCTTCCACGCCAAGGTTGAGAGCTCTTTCTACTGTATCCTGAAAAAGGCTCTTTCCCATGCCCATATCCAGGAATTGCTTGGGAAATGATGAACGGGAGGCCGGCCACAGGCGAGTTCCCGATCCCCCTGCAAGAATAACCACATGTTTTACCATTTGCTTCCCCCTGTTTTTTGATATCACCTTTGATGTCACCGACACCCTATTGTGCCTCGATTAGGGCAGCCTGGCAAGGACATACCACTGCCTTCGGGAAAGTTGCCCTTCCTTAGTTTTTTTCATAATTTTTATCTTAATATGAGCAAATAATTTCAGAAAATCAACTCCAAAAAACGACTTGGGCTTTCTTGACTTCATGCTTATATGAAGATATGATAGCTTGAAGATGAACAAACCTTAAGAAAGGTTTATTCACTGATAGCGGTTTCACCCGCACATTTTTTTTATTAATTCAATATTTATTGGGTTAGTTTATATAACCTGCGATAGGCTTTTTAATATCAATAAATGAGTATACTTCAAGACGTGGAAGAATTATTATCCTCCATGACCCGGAGATTCTCTACCTGGATGAACCTACAATCGGGCTTGATGTGGTCGCCAAGGACACGATCCGCAAGTTCATTGTGGAGGTCAACGGAGAAAGACAGACGACCGTAATACTGACTACCCATGACATGAACGATATCGAGCAGATATGCAACAGAATTATTCTCATTGACAAAGGGAAATTGCTCTACGACGGCGAACTGAAATCTTTCATAGAAACCTATAGTGACGGATATATTATTAAAATTGATCTCTTGAGCGAGGAACTCACTTTGCCTGATGACAGAATGAATATCATACGGAAAAAGCACAACGAAATAATCGTTGCCTGTAAGAACAGTGAAATTTCTGTAGGCGAGGCGGTCACCATTATCACCCGTAATAATGCCATCCGAGATATTCATATCGAAACCGACAATGTCGAGAGAATTGTCAAGAAAATATACAATAAACCGAGAGAAGGAGGGAGCGCTTTCATAAAGTAGGTAGAAAGTTGAAGCAATTTTGAAGATAAGTGTTCTTTGCGTACTCAGCGTGCTCTGCGTGAAATTCTTATCGAGTATGAGATATTACCTACATTTTGAAATCGCACCTCATAATTTCCCATATCTTGACCTTTTGAGCTAAAAACGCTACATTGTAGAGTCGCAGAC
>CBDUZM010000011.1:0-20840 GCA_965371685.1 uncultured Spirochaetaceae bacterium
AACAGGCAGATACTCCATGGGGGCGCCGGTTCTTCCCGGGAAACATCAGCTCGATTGTCGGATGCGGTTTTCTCTTTTTTCATTTATCACTCCTCCGGAGACGATCTTTGGCGCCGAGCCATTGTTCGACAGCTTCCGAAACGCCTTCGTTGTTATGAGAAGCAACCGTGGTGAATCTCTCCTTCAACTCGTCAGGAGCATTGGCGACTACACGGGCCGTACCTGCCCAGTAAAGGAGATCGAAGTCGTTATAGTCGTTTCCCACAGCCAGGACATCCCCCGAATCAAGCCCCCATTGCCGTGCCAGCCAGGCTGTAGACTTTCCTTTGGAAACGCTTCCGGGGAAAATTTCTATCCACATAGATTCGCCGTCCATCGGCGATGTAGTTCGGATTACCGTGAAGTCAGACAGCCGTTCATGCACCTGATCGTACAGGAGATGTGGTTGTCCGGTCGATGCGGAAGCCTTTGCCGATTCAACGGCGCCGATAGATTCAATGGCACTCAGCTGTGCTGATCTGCCGAAGTCCTCCGGCCTTCCGGATAGAGGCCGGCAGAAAGATTTATAATACTCGCAGCGCCTGCGAAAATCAGGATTTCTATTGCCGTCCGTTTTATAACTGAAATGATGGTTCTCCGGAATCGGCCGATGAATCATGAAATCCAGATTCAAGGCATCGAGCACACGCGCTGCCTCTCCAACCTCAGAAGGCGCCAGGCTGACCTTGCGGACTATCCGGTTCTCAAAGATATCCAGTATTCCCGCTCCCGAGGAGAAGAGCACATAATCGATCGGAAGTCTCCCATCGAGAACCTTCCTGAGAGAGTAGAGAGAGCGTCCCGTAGCGATAACCCGGAGGTAACCCTTATCTCCCAAATCTTCGAGAGTCTTCATGTTACGATCGCTGATACGGCGTTCTGAATTGAGCAGGGTGCCGTCTAAATCGGTGGCGAGAAGCCCGCGATATTCAGGATTTTTTTTCCGATCCCCGACAAGCAGTTCTTCTTCCTCGATCACTTCCAGTTCCCCGGTAGAAAACAGTATAACACTCTAGCGTATAGACTTCTGCGTCACAAATATAGGATGCAATATCAATATAGAGGTTTTTTTTCACATTTTAAAGGCTCATTTAAGCGATATTTTCAATCCAGGAGTTCCACGAAAGCCAAAAAAAGTCTATCTTCACTATAGATAGAAAATCGGCATTCTGAAATTGATGGCAACAACATGAAAGAAAAATCCCGGGATCACAGAAACATCAAATACGGTTTGGAGATACCCACGGAGCATTACAGCGATCAACCGTATGTCGTCAGAACCGACAATGGAGCGTGGCTCTGCACTGTAACCACCGGAGCAGGCGCCGAAGGACAGAATGGTCAGCATGTCGTTTCCATGCGGAGCACCGACATGGGCAAATCGTGGTCGAAACCGGTGGACGTCGAACCGGCTGTCGGCCCGGAGGCATCTTACGCAGTGCTTTTAAAAGTCCCCAACGGCAGGATTTACTGCTTCTACAATCACAACACCGACAACCTTCGTAAGGTCAAAGCCGATAATCCACCATATTCCAACGGATACTGCCGGCGGGTCGATTCTCTAGGATATTATGTCTTTAAGTACAGCGACGACCACGGCGAAAGCTGGTCGGTAATTCGTTATCCTGTTCCGGTTCGTGAAATGGCTATCGACAGGGAAAACGCCTACGGAGGGGAAATCCGCTTCTTCTGGAACGTAGGCAGGCCCTTTGTCCATGACTGTTCGGCATTTGTCTCCCTTCACAAGGTTGGCGGATTCGGCAGCGGGTTCTTCATCAGGAATGAGGGAGTCCTCCTGAAAAGTGAAAACATTCTTACCGAGAAAGACCCGGAAAAGATCACCTGGGAAACGCTACCTGACGGTGATGCTGGATTAAGCACGCCTCCCGGAGGAGGACCGGTGGCCGGGGAGCACAGCTACTGCGTGCTGAGCGACGGTTCGTTCTACTGCGTGTATCGCACCGTCGACGGACATCCCGTTTTCTCCTACAGCCGGGACGGGGGACACACGTGGGATGAACCTGCGTACAAACGGTTCGCTGACGGGAGGCTGATGAAACATCCGCGGGCGGCCAACTTCGTGTGGAAATGCGAAAACGGTAAATACCTCTACTGGTTTCACAACCACGGGGGGAGGTTTATCCGCGAAGTTGTGGACTGCAATCCGTATGAAGATCGCAATCCCGTGTGGCTCTGCGGCGGAATCGAGACCGATACACCCGCTGGAAAGGTCATCCGGTGGTCTCAGCCTGAGATCGTTCTCTACGATGACGACCCCTATGTTCGTATCAGCTATCCGGACTTGATCGAGGATGGCGGACGTATCTTCCTCACCGAGACCCAGAAGGACAAGGCCCGGATCCACGAAATTTCCCCCGATCTACTCGAAGGGCTCTGGGGCCAGTTCGGCAACGCCGCCAAGTCGACAGAAGGAGTAGTGCTCGATCTGCCTGGAGGCGGAGAGCCGGTGCCTGATGAAATCGCAATGCCGGTCTTACCTCTGTTTAACGAAAGAGACAACACCCGTGCGGACTACGGTACCAAAGATCTGTGCGGCGGATTTTCTCTCAATCTGTGGCTTCTTTTCGATTCAATGGAAAATGGACAGATTATCCTCGACAGCCGTACCGAGAGCGGTCAGGGGCTCTGCATGCGTACCACATCCCGCGGCACAGTAGAAATAGTACTCAACGACGGAAGGACCGAGAGCCGGTGGGAATGTGATCCGGAAATGATCGACACCGGGAGGGTTCATCACGTGGCCGTTATAGTCGACGGGGGACCGAAAATCATCACATTCATTATCGATGGGAAACTCTGTGACGGAGGAGATTACAGGCAGTTCGGCTGGGGCCGCTTCAACCCCAACCTCCGCCACGTGAACGGGGCGGATCTGCTGCGGATCGGTCCAAGCCTGAAGGGGAAAGTGAAAAACTTAAGGCTCTATAACAGGCCCCTGCGAACCTCGGAAGTTGTGGGAAATTTCAAGAGCGGAAGCCGGGATTATCGCGCAGTATGAATCGAATCAACCTTTATTGAGATACTTGTTCATCTAGAATATAATGCACAACAATATGCCAAAGACGCGTGTCGAAATAGATCCTCTTGGAGCTGTCAAAGTTCCCTTCAATGTCCTATATGGTTCCCAGACACAAAGAGCCCTCGATGCCTTTGCATGCGGGCGCCGCATGTTCTATGTCCACAAGGGCAGGCCTTCTGCGGGTACCTCGATCATGAGAAGCCGGTTCTTCGATCCCTCCGTAATGACCATCCTCCGCTCCCCAGGCCCGGCAAAGGCCACGTTTGTGGGAAAGGCACCGTCTATACTCAGGCGCCTCGCAACATCGCCGCCGGGGCTTAACACAGTGATGTCGCCCTGGGCGAGGACGGCAACGTACAGATTGCCTTCGGCGTCAAAGGCCATTCCGTCCGGTCCGGCTACCTTTCCATACTCTACAGGCGGCTGTATCATTACATTCCCGAAGAGCTGCCGTTCCGCAATCATACCGTGTCGATCCATTCTGTAGCGATAAATATTCCCCGTTAGCGTTTCACTGACGTATAGATAATGCCCCGTAGGCCCGATTGCAATACCGTTGACAAAGCGAAGCCCCCGATCCAGTATCCGGCATTCACCGCTGCCAGGGTCGACTCGAAATACTCTGCCATCCATTTCTTCCGTATAAATTGCTGCAGGATTTCCATGGCTCTGCATCCTCACTAAAAGCACTCCGGAATCTGTCATGTAGATGCTTCCATCGGGCCCGAAACAGAGATCGTTGGGCCAGAGAAAGGGAAGATCGGCGGTACCCCGGGAAATGACAGTGGAATCGCCCTCCATACCGATCCTGAGCAAGGCTGGATGCATAGACTCAGCGACCCAGATATTCCCATCCCTGTCGCGGGCTAAGCCGTTCGGCCTGCCCGTACGGGCAACCTCTCTCCTCTCTTTGCCGTCAGCGCTGATATGTGTAATGATACCCCGGCCCATCTCCGTTATGATCCAACTGCCATCCGGCAGGCAGACGGGTCCTTCCGGATCAATCACGTTTTCCGCGAAAACAGAAGCCATAGTTTCGCTAAGCCTGCAGCGTAACCTGCCGTTCGCCGGCAGTACGACGGATATGGTCAATACTCTGCCTCATCCCTCGCATGACGTCCCGTGCAATCTCATACTCGATACAGAGATAGCCGCTATAGTGAGTCCCCAGCTCCTCCAGAATGGGTCCCCACGCAATTTCTCCCTCACCCACGGCGACTGAAGGCGGCCAGCGCGACCCCTGGAAAAGCGAATCCGGATCCCTTGCGTCGTTGCGAAAAGCATCCTTAAGATGACAGTAGTAGATCCTGTCGCCGAGATTTTTCAGAGCATGGAGAGGATCCTCTCCGATGCGGTGATAGTTGCACGGATCGTAGAGTGTCCCTACCGCAGGATGATCTGCCGCCTGCAGAAACCACTTCATCTGTTCCGATGTCAGACCATAGTTCTCAACAACGATCCGCATATTCCGTTCGGCCGCGTAGTCACCCAAAGACCGCATAGCCGTACCGATTTCCTCCATTCGAGCGCGGGCTGTATCGAGTTCCTCCGGATCGATGTTCGGTTCAGCAATCCTTGCCACCTCCACTCCCAGCAGCCCTCCGACGTGAATAGCGCGCCGTGCCGCGGAGATCCCGAGGTCGATAGCGCTGCGGCACATGGCGTCTTCTTCTCCTGTTTTCAGAGCAGAAATCGGGTAGGAGGATACCGATGATACGATACGTACACCCGCCTGCTCAGCCATGCTGCGAAGGGCATCAATACTCTGCTGTGTCCGGTAGCGATATTCAGTGCGAGCGTCTTCGAGCATGTGCCAGTACATGGGAACTTCGACGTATTGCAGACCCAGAGCACCGCACATCTCGAAGTAGTTCCCCGCTGTCTGTTCGCGAAAACCATACCAGGCTGCGCCAAGTTTCATTTGTCCGTCCCTCCTTACTGTTTCACCGATCCCTGCGTAATACCCGCAACGAAGTACTTCTGTCCGAACAGGAAGGTAATAATGATGGGAACAACACTTGCAGTCGCTGCCGCCAACCGCAGACCCGTCGCAGTGGGATCGTTCTCATTCCCCACCGCCCTCATGAGATAGTAGATAACCAGCACGGGAGTGAATTTCTTGGGATTCTGGAGGTAGACGAGTGGTCCGATCAGCTCATTCCACTTAGACATCAGCGTGAAGAGAAAAATTGTAGCCATGACCGCCTTGGACAGGGGCATCATGAGACTCCAGAATATCCTCCAATGGGTTGCTCCGTCCATCAATCCGGATTCAATAATTTCATTTGGAATCGTCCTGAAATGCTGACGAAAAAAGAAAGCGGAGAATGCGGAACCCAGAAGAGACGGCGCGATGAGAGGAAGATGGGTATTGATCCATCCAAGGTCCCTGAAAAGGAGATACTGCGGGAGAAGCAACACCATCCAGGGAATCATAATCGTGGCGATCAGCAACAGCATAATGGTCTCTCTCCCGGGAAATTTTATCTTGGCCAGGGAATATCCGGCCAGCCCCCCCACTATGATGACACCGACCACCGAGAAGGTAAAAATTTTGATTACATTGGCATACGATCGGAACATTGTAGATTCATTGAACGCCCCGGCGGTGGGCCACACGTCCTCCGGTATTTTGCCCGCTGTCTTGAGATCTCGGAACTCTCCCCCCGGGATACGCGAGTAGACGAAGAGGGACAGGTAGTTTCCCAGGGTCCATCTTCCCGGCAGGAACGTCGGAGGATACTCGAACAACTCCGCCCGGCTCTTGAAAGAGCTCAAACCCATCCAGCAGAAAGGAAGCAGGATCACCGCGCAAATGAGTGCGATGCTGACATATCCCGCGATATCCCGCAGCATTCGCAGGAATCGACTATTCGATTCGATCCGGGTGATGTAACTGTGCTCTGCATTCTTTACCGCCATGGTTGCCTCCGACTATTCCATGTAGTTGACCCACTTCTTCTGCATGACGAACTGGAAAGCAGTTACGCCCAGGAGAAAGAAGAAGGTTATTGTGGCCACTGAAGAAGCGTAGCCCATCTCTCCGTATTGGAACGCGATTCTGTAGATGGTCAGATTCACCAAACTCGTCGCAAATCTGGGTCCCCCGCCGGTGAGGAGCAGGGGCAGCTCAAACTCCTGGGCCGCGCCGATGAAAACGAGCACGAGGACCAGAAAGATAGTAGGAGTCAGCAAGGGCAGAGTAATTCTACGCATACGCTGAGCCCCGGAAGCCCCGTCAAGCGCCGCTGCTTCATAGAACTCCGTCGGAATGCTCTGCAGACCGGCAAAAAGGAAGATGAAGGAATACCCCATGCCGCGCCAGATAGAGACAACCATAACCACAAACATGGCGTGCGCCGGCTTGCTGAACCAGTTGATTTTCTCACCACCGAACCACTCCAAGATAATTGTATTCAGGAGGCCCACGTTCGGGTTGAAAACATACAGCCAGATCGCCGCAACCGCGACGGGGGCTGTAACCAAAGGCGTGATAATAGCCGTTCTGGCCATCCACAGGCCCCGAAGCCGCTTATTGTTGAGAATGAGCGCGAAAAAAAGGCCGAAGCCAATAACCAGGGGAACATGGAAAGCGAGGTAGGTGAGGGTAGCCTTAAAGGAGATGAGTACCTGCTTGTCCTTTGTGAACATCCACTCGTAGTTCTCTAACCCGATGAAATGGCGCGGATTGATCGCATTCCACTGGAAGAAGCTGTTGAACAGGCTCATGAGTAATGGGTAGACATACAGAACGGCGGTACCGATTAACGGAAGAAGGACGAAGAGATATCCATAGAGGTAGTTTTTCTTTCTATAGCTCAATTTCATGCGAGACCTCCGTTCGTGCAAACTAGTTTGTTGAGGCTGAATCGTAGCGATCCAGCCTCAACAAACATTAACAACCGACGAAGAGGCTATTGACGATGCGACTCGTTCCTCTGCCAACGATCCATAATGGCATCACACTGCTCGTTGATCCTCTGTACGGCTTCGTCGAGGGTCTGTGTTCCGGTGAAAACCAACCCCATCTCGGCGAGGAGGATATCGCGGGTTTCCGGGAACGGACCGTTCCACTCAGGCTCGGTGATCATCATCCTCTCACTTGAATGGTCCTCCCACAGGTAGCTCAAATCCCGTGCATTCTTACCCCACTTGGAGTTCTGATGAATTCCATCAGCATAGAACTGCTTCGTCCAATCCTCACGACCGAAATTACTCATCCATGGGGTTATGCTTTCCACATCAAGAACCGCTGCATCGTCGCCGAAGTAGAAGAACTTCAGGAACTCGTATGCCGCTGCCGGATGCTTTGTTTTCGCATAGATGCCGACTCTCATTGCGGGAGCGAGTACGAAGTGATCCTTCTGTGTCTTGTACGGAAGAGCCGCCACACCGATGTTCTTGCCCGCCTCCACTTCGGCAGGGTGATACGCACCACCAACCATCCAGGCGCCGACGACGAACATAGCAACCTTGTCGTTCATGAACAGGTCATTCATACCTCCCTGCTCTTGCGCGGCCGACGGCTCAGGCGCTAACCCTTCCAGGGCAAAGCTGGTGAGATACTTGAAAGTCTCCACAGTCATGGGACTATCAATGGTGAAATCGGTAAGGTCCTTATCGACGAGGCGCGCCCCCGCGCTGTGGAGAAACGTCAGATAGATGAGAATGTTGTTCTCGATACCGGCGCCGAAAACCCCTTTGTCCTTGTCCGTGAGAGTGACAGCATACTCCTTAAACTTGTCCCAGGTCCAGTCGTCGTATGCCTGCTCGCTGTACGTATCAGGAGGATACTCCAATCCTGCGGCGTCCAGCAGGTCCTTGTTGTACACAAGCACCATCGGGTTGCCGCCGACAGGCACCGAGTAGATGGCGCCGTCGGGGTTCTTGTAGATCCACCAGTGCTTGAATTTTTCGCTGTCGTACCACAGATCTTTATCCCGCTCCAGCCAAGGCGTGAGATCCATATAGATGCCCCGAGGGCCATACATATCAGGACTCTCATCACCTCCGCCGAATACATCGTCCACGTCACCAGAGGCGGCTTTAGTAAGGAAAACCGGCTCGTTCTGTGAAGCGTTCATTGGGGCGCCCTTCACCAGGGTGATATTCGGGTACTTTTTACCGAAAGCCTCCCAGAGCGCCGGAGAGTCCCAGTTCATTGAGCTGGGTACCGTAAGCTCAATCTTCTCATTCGGGTCGAACTCCGGCAGCTCCGCATTGTCCGCCGCGGCTCCACCGTCCTGACCTTTTGCGAATGCAGCAGGCACCGCTACGAAAACCATCAAGATCAAGAGAATTGCGAAAGAAATAGTTTTTTTCATTCGGATTCCTCCTCAAAAAAATTAAACACCGCATACGCGGCATTGCAACCCCTACAATATAAGGCTCTCCCCGACCCTCAGTATCGCCGGTTCAGGGGCATTTGCGTCTCTTTGCCTGGCCTCAGCCAGCAAATCCCTGAACTTGACGATCTCGGGAAGGGAGGGATCGTCATGGTGGCACGGAATAGCGTATCTCAACTTCAACCACGCACAGGCCATTGCCGCCTCTTTAGCATCCATCTCGCCGGTCAGGTACTCGGACACCCCGTGTTCCGACCCTCTGTGATCCCGGGGAACACCTACATTGATCAACCCCACTTGCGGCTCATAGAGATCGCCCAAGAGCTTCAGGTCGCTGAAAAGTGATGTGTCCCCCGCACAGTAGATGCTGACATCCGCACTTGCATAGATGATGAAACCGAGTGGTGCGCTGGAAAAGGAATGCCCGTCCTCTGTTTGGATATAGGACCAGTGATGAGATTCGACGGGCCTGATCCGTACCCCCTGCTCCTCTATCATCATACCCCAAGGGATCGCCCTGAGACGGTCGCCCTCTATTCCGCGGTACATCAAGTAGCCCCGAACATCGGCCCCGCAGATCAGAATCAGATCCGGGAAGCGTCTCAAGATGGCCTCGGCATCGCCAAGGTGGTCGTATGCCGCGTGAGTTACCAGGAGCAGATCGAGATTATCCAGATCGGCAACCTTGATTGGACTGACCTTGTTTTCATCGAGGTATGGGTCGATGAGAATCCGTTTTCCTGCTGCCGTGACGATTTCGAATGCTGCTGTGCCAAGGAAACGTATGGAAATTGACATTCGACCTCCCCGCACTTGTACCTGAGTGTGCGTATTCATCCTATCAACAGGTGGTCTGACCACCCTGCCTACGCCCATTCTCGCACACGAAACATCCCTTGTCAATACCTAATTCAAAAAAAACAAAAATCCTGATAAATTTTGCTTCTACGCTGCTCGCAAAAATCCCGCCACTACGAGACATACTGCCGGCACACCCTGCAACAAGCGGCGAAGCATCCACGATGCGGATGTGTTGGGAGAATCCTCCGACTGGTATTAGCTTAGACAATCCAAGTCGACGCCAACCCTGTACGGACGGTTGACGGCTGCCGAATGGTAGGCCCCGAAGACCAGCTCCATGGTCTTCAGGGTCTGCCGCCCACTTGTCTCAGGCTCCACTCCGGAGCGCAGACAGTCAATGAAGTGCTGCTGGGCTGCCTGGTACCCCGACATCACCGCGTCCGGCGGGAACTGAAACTGCTCTTCACCGTCGTCGCTGATCTGTCGCAGGAGACCGTCTTTTCGAGAGTACAACGTCCCCTTCTCTCCTTCAATCTTGAAGGCGCCCCAACTGCCCCCACCCTCTATGTCGTAACTCGGTACCGAAGCCCAGGACATGTCCACAACGGCGTGGAGATCCCCTATTCGCAATAAGACTACTCCAAGTTCCTCGCCCGCGATTTCCTGATTGATGCGTTGACTCTGGGCATAGACACTCATCGGCTCGCCAAACAGATAGCGCAGCGTATCCAGGTAGTGGACCCCCAGTTCGTAGATGACCAGCCGTGGCATCTCCGCGAAGTAGGGCTGCCCCGCGAATTTGGTCTCCATGCATGAACCGCGCCAACGACTATACATGCTCGCATAGAATGGTCTGCCTATAGCCCCGCCGTCCATCAGCTCTTTCATCTTCCGGAACCATGGCTGGAAACGGCAGTTCTCGTTGACCATCAAGGCAACTCCCGCATCCGAGCAGACCCGGATCATCTGCCGCAACTCCGCAAGTGTGCCGGCCGCGGGTTTCTGGCACAGAACCTGCAGACCCCTCTTCGCCGCCTCGCTCACGATCTCCACATGAGGCGGCGGTTGTGTGGCGATATCCACAAAATCGAGAAGGCCCGAATCCATCATGGCCACGTAGTCCGTGTACACACCTTCTATGCGGAACTCCGCGGCTCGTTTCTCGGCCTTCCCCCGGTTCCTGCTGGAGAGACAGACTATCTCGGCGCCCTGTATTCGAGACCACGCTTCAAGCTGAATCTTCGAAACATAGCCACAACCGATCAAAGCGCCCTTGTAGATCTTTGACATACACCCACCCCCAATCTTATGCTCCTCTGTTGGTCATTCACGGCTGTTCGATTGATACTGCGGTCTGACCACCCGTCCTCAACCCATTATGGTAACCCGATCACACACTGTCAAGGCGATAGGGGTAGGCTCGGGAAGACAGGGAAATGGTGCTATCCGTGCTGAGTAGTAGGGCCTTTACCACATCGGGACCTACAGGTATGATGATCATGAGGCCGAACCACCGGCCCTGCCAGGAGGAAATACACCGATGTCGGACGGACTGAACTTTTCCCTTTCACGGGAATCGCTATACGAGCAAGTTGCGAACGAGCTGGAGAAGATGATCATCGGGGAGTCCCTGCTTCCAGGAGACAGGCTTCCAGCTGAGCGAAAGATCGCGGAACGTCTTGGTGTCAGCCGGACCGTCGTAAGAGAGGCGACCCGTGTGCTGAATGTCCGAGGATTGGTTAAGATCAAGCAGGGAAGCGGCACATTCGTCCAAAGGTTGAGTCCAAGAGACGCGGTAGCCCCGATCTCACGGCTTCTGAAACAGGGGCACTCCGGCAGCTCACTCAAAAACTTGTGCGAAGTGCGACGCACTCTCGAAATCGAGATGGCCGGACTTGCAGCTGAGCGAGCCGACGAGAAGGATATCGTGGAGATGGAGACCATCATGGAGGAGATGTCCGAACATGTGGAAGACGCGGAACGATTCGTGAAATGCGATCTTGCCTTCCACTCGGCAATAGCGGCTGCCACCCACAACGACCTCTACGATGTACTGCTGATCCCGATCACGGATCTATTATTGGAGTTTCGGCTGGCAGACTATCGTTACGACGCCAGTAGCGCTATCGAGGGAGGATTGACTCACCATCACCGCATACTGGAACACATACGAGCACGGGATGTCCGCGGCGCCAGACAGGCCATGAGTGACCATCTTGACCAAGCGGAGAGCGTGTTCTCGGCCTCTCGAGGGAGCAAGTCTTGAACGGTTGATGCATGCCGGGCACCGCAAAAGTACGTAGAAGATTTCGGATTTCGGTTTTACCTTGACATTTATCCCACTTTCTCATAGCTTATATTTAACAAATAGAGTTCCATCAGGTGTCCTGAATGTTCTTTGCTTCATGCGTTGCATGACAGTCGGGAATGACAGGATGAAAAGGGAAAGCGGTGTAAATCCGCTGCAGCCCCCGCTACTGTAAGTGAGGATGTACCGACCTGAATGCCACTGGCGCCAGACCATACTGCGCGCCGGGAAGGCGGTCAGTGACAGACGAATCACGAGCCAGGAGACCTGCCTGATGGGAAAATGCAAAACCTTCGGAGGGAAGGCAAAGTATGATACACCATACTCCTTTCAAACAACCCGGTGATAACTCAAGGCCTGTCGTTCTCACATCACTTCTGGAAAAATCATATACGCTCACTGCCGAAGGCAAATGCATAATTCCGATCGAGCTCTAACTATTCTTGCCAGGAGGCACACACAATGAAAAAGAAAGGAATTAAAATTACCGTGGTCTTTCTTCTTGCTTTACTTACCCTCTTGCCCTTCGCATGGGGACAAAAAACAACTGGAACCAAAGGCGAAAAAGCCGGTGCGGCTTTTCGGGGATTTACCGACAAGGTATCGCTCAAGTACACCGAAGGCTTCAGTGTATCCTATGAAAAAACTTATAAGATCGTTACGATAAACAGTCCATGGCCGGGCGCCGATCATACCTTTCAGTATGTTCTTGTTCAACGGGATACACCGGTTCCCGAAGGTTTCGAAGATTCCCAGATTATTGAAATTCCCGTTCGCTCCATAGTAACCCTTTCAACAAGCTATCTTCCTTACCTCGAAATTTTAGGCGTATTGGATACACTGACCGGACACGATAATTTCCAGTATGTTTACAGCCCTGCCATCCGGAAACTCATTGATGAAGGCAGGCTGAAAGAAGTCAGCAGCGGTTCCATGGTAAATGTGGAGCTTTTGCTCGATATGGCGCCGGACCTGATTATGGCATTCGGCATGGGGGGAGAATGGGACAGCCACCCAAAGCTTCTTGAAGCGGGACTTCCCGTCGTCATCAACGGTGAGTGGGCGGAGCTGAATCCCCTTGGAAGGACCGAGTGGATAAAATTCATCGCTCTCTTCTTCAACAAAGAGAAAGAGGCTGAAAAGGTATTCGACAGCATAGAATGGGAATATACAAAACTTGCAGCCAGGGCAAAAAAACAGGCGGTAAAACCAAAAGTCTTTCTTAATGTTCCATTTCAGGGCACGTGGTGGATGTCGGGCGGCGGGAGTTTTGCCGCCAGACTTCTGGAAGATGCGGGTGCGGAATACATCTGGTCTGATGACGATTCGACAGGAGGTATTCCACTATCTTTTGAAACCGTTTTTGATAAAGCATTCCAGGCCGACTACTGGTTGAATACGGGCATGTGGCAGACACTCGACGAGGCCGTTAAAGCGGACGAACGATTCAGGGAGTTCAACGCCTTTAAAGAAGGTAAGCTTTTCAACAACAACGCACGGGTAAATGAGTTTGGAGGAATTGACTACTTCGAATCCGGCCCGGCCAATCCACACATTGTTCTTGCCGACCTGGTCAAAATACTTCATCCTGATCTGACGCCTGACCACGAGTTTGTGTACTATAAGCGGCTGGAGTAACATGGAAAAGATAAAACCGGTTGTTCTGGGGATTCTTCTATTAGCTCTCTTCGGTGTTTTTCTTCTCGACATCTCGGTTGGTTCGGTGAAAATACCTTTTTCCGGCACCCTCAAAATTCTATTCGGCGCCAGGGTCGAAAAAGAATCCTGGTCCCGAATTCTTATGATCTTCCGGCTTCCCAAAGCGATTACCGCCCTCCTCGCGGGGGCGGCACTCGCCGTGAGTGGTCTGCAGATGCAGACCCTGTTCCGCAATCCGCTGGCCGGGCCCTTTATCCTCGGCATAAGCTCTGGCGCAGGCCTGGGAGTCGCCATTGTAGTCCTTTCGGCAGCAACCGGCGGCGCTGCGGATTTTTTATACGGTATCGGTCTCTTCGGACAGGCGGGTATAGTTATCGCTTCAGGACTGGGATCCGCCTTTATCTTATTGCTGGTTCTTCTTCTCTCCCGGCGAATCCAAAATGTTATTACCCTGCTAATTCTGGGCCTTCTCTTCGGCTACGCCGCCAATGCCCTGGTAAGCATCCTGGTCCACTTCAGCATTGCAGAACGTATTCAAGCCTATATCTCGTGGACTTTCGGCAGCTTCAGCCGGACCACATGGGGACATCTCAAACTGTATATTCCAATAATAGCAGCAGGTTTAGCCATTTCTCAGCTAACCAGGAAACCTCTCAACGCCCTCCTGCTGGGAGAAACCTATGCGAAAAGTATGGGTCTAAGGATCAGGCGGGCACGGATAATAGCCATATGCAGCACGGCGGTGCTCACCGGTACAGTGACGGCTTTTTGCGGTCCCATCGCCTTCCTCGGTGTCGCCATTCCTCACCTCTGTAGAAGTCTCTTCAACACCTCCGACCACCGTATCCTGCTGCCGACTTCGATTATAATAGGCAGCCTCGCGGCTCTCCTGGCAGACCTTATTTCCCAGCTCCCCGGAACTCAGATATTGCTGCCCCTCAATGCCGTTACCGCTCTGTTCGGCGCTCCCATAATAGCCTGGGTAATTATCCGTCGGAGAAACCTGAAGGAGACCTTTGCCGCATGAAAAATCAGGAGAGCGATGCGATCCTAACTGCCCATGACTTATCCATCGGTTATCACCTTCCGCGGAAAAGCAGCAAGGTCCTGGCGGAACATCTGAATCTCGCCCTTATTCCGGGGGAGGTGGTCTGCCTGATCGGTCCGAACGGAGTGGGAAAATCCACCCTGCTCAGGACATTGGCGGCACTACAGCCTTCACTTTCAGGTTCTATTCTTCTCGACAACAGGGAGCTGGATTCCATGGATGCGAAAGAGCGGGCCCGCTCTATAGGAATCGTTCTTACGGAGCGGGTCAATGTGGGGATGCTCTCCTCTTTCGCCCTGGTCGCCCTTGGCCGGCATCCTTATACGGGGTGGTCAGGGAGGCTTACAGCCGAGGATCGTGCCGCTGTGGAATGGGCTCTCCAGGCTGTCGGCGCTAGAGAGCTCTCCTCCCAGCACGTAGCGGAAATCAGCGACGGTGAAAGACAAAAGGTAATGATAGCCAGGGCACTGGCTCAGGAGCCAAGGCTCATAATCCTCGATGAACCTACAGCGTATCTGGACCTTCCCCGAAGAGCGGAAATAATGAGCCTGCTTAAGCGTCTTGCCAGAACAACACACCGGGCGATCATACTCTCCACCCATGATTTGGAGCTGGCCCTGAGAAGCGCCGACAGGATGTGGCTCCTTTCCCATGGAAAAGAAATTTGTGGAGCAAATGCCCTGGCCGGTACAACGTCAGTCATTTCCACGGGAGCTCCGGAGGATCTCGCCCTCGATGGTTCAATGGGTAACACTTTCGAGAGTGAAGGGGTTACTTTCGACCAGAGGCACGGCTCTTTTGTGATTGCCGCCGACAGGGATGAATCGGTTTACCTTTCCGGAACCGGGCTGCCAAACGTATGGACGAAGAGAGCCCTCGCGCGGGAAGGGTTTCGCATAAGTAAGTCCCGCAACTCATGCCGGATCCGAATCAACATATCTTCATTAAAGGATAAAAACGAGTGGGATGTCCGGGTGGGAGACGATCGCTGCCGCTGCAATTCTATCTACGAGCTCATCCGCTTTATTCACAACCGTGTCAGACCAAATCCCGCCGACACGTTAGGCGTAATTGAATTCCGCCGATTCAACCAGGTCTCAGAATAAGTTTTCTGTTTCAAACAAAGATTTAGCTATATTGGTAAAATGGCTGAGAACAAAAAAGCTACATTAACATCGATTACGAGTCTCATTCAGCAGACTGTCCTTGTTTTTCTTCCAAAAGTTCTCTGTTACCTCATCTGCCAACTCTGCAATCTGCTCCTCAGTGGCTTTCGATTGGGAGGCAATCTCTCTGATCTTTAGAAAATCAAGAAATCTCCTGATCGCTTTGTTTGAATATTCTTCAGACACTGTAATCCGAATCTGATAATAATCTTTTGTAATATTCACCCTGGTTTTCATATACTATTCCTCACTACCAATATACACGATTTTCAATTCTTTTACTATTGACAAACAGGCGGTATTATCCTAAATAGTAACAGTTACTTTTATTCCTAAGGCGTTATCTTGAGATCCACGAAACAGAAAAAAATTATTCTTGAAATACTCAAGAATCATTCAGACCATCCGGGCGCAGACATTCTTTACCATGAAGTAAGGAAAGTGCTTCCACACATAAGCCTTGGCACTGTGTACAGAAATCTTGAGCTCCTGTCGGAAACAGGGACGATTCGAAAGCTGGAGTTCGGGAGCAGCCAGAGGAAATTCGATCCAAATACCGAACCCCACTCTCATTTCAGATGTGTAAAATGCGGAAATATGGAAGATCTGCCTTTCAATACAGAGCCGGCAGATCCGGACAGACACCTTCCCTGGGTTAGGGGGAAAAAAATCCTTGGCTGCAATCTCGAGTATTACGGATTGTGTGCTTCCTGCCTGGCCGATGCGAAGCACGAAAACCTGAGCAGTTATAATGAAGGTTTATAGACAGGATATCGGGGAAGTTCTGGAATCGCTGTACCGAAAGTATCATCACCCGGAATATATTCATCCAGATCCACTCGAATGCCTTAAAGGTTACACTCATCCGGGAGACAGAGAAATTGCAGGGATTATCGCCTCTTCTCTGGCCACAGGAAGGGTACAGAGTATTCTAACGGCAGTCAGGTCGGTTTTAGAAAAACTCCCTTCACCCAGGGAAACACTGCTTTCTCTGGAACTGAGAGATTTGAGAAAAACTTTCAAGAATTTCAAGTACCGCTTTTACACAAGCAGCCAGTTTATGGATTTTCTCTTTGGAATAAGAGCCTGTCTTAGAGAGTACGGATCGCTTAATGAATGTTTTATTTCAGGAATGAAGAAAAAGGATCAAAATGTAATACCGGCCCTGGGTTCATTTGTTAAATCACTCGATGCTCAGAATCGAGGCAAATCGGGAGTCCTGCCCCTGCCGGAAAGAGGAAGCGCCTGTAAACGACTCAACCTGTTTCTAAGGTGGATGGTCCGGGAGGATGAAGTGGATCCCGGAGGATGGGAAGGGGTATCTACAAACAAGTTAATAGTGCCTGTTGATACCCACATGCTGAGAATAGCGCAAGCCCTGGGGTTAACTTCCAGAAAGCAGGCAGATATGAAGACTGCTGTTGAAATTACGGAGGCGATGAAATCCTTTGATCCTGAAGATCCTGTGCGCTATGATTTCAGTATTACCCGCCTGGGAATACATCCGGATTTAACATATGGGGAGCTTGGTTTTAAGAGAATAAAAACTTCTTCACTTGAATGTTAGCTTTTATTTGATTATTATTAGTAACAGTTACTATTTAGTAGCTGAACCGCAGTCAAGGCGGAAAAAAATAAAGCCGAAGGAGAAAAAAATGGCAAAGAGATTTGGAGTTTATAAATGTGAAATATGCGGAAACATTGTGGATGTTCTGCATGAAGGCGACGGAGAGCTTGTCTGCTGCGGCCAGCCGATGAATCTGTTGGAAGAAAAGAGAGCCGATTCATCGGTTGAAAAGCACGTTCCCGTAATTGAGAGGACTGATAACGAGTATAAGGTTACTGTCGGCAGCACTCTTCATCCGATGGCGGACGATCATTATATTGAGTGGATTGAGCTTATAGCAGACGGGAAATCATACAAACAGTATTTGAATCCCGGTGATGAACCTGCAGCTGTTTTTTGTATAAATGCCTCTCAAGTAAGTGCCCGTGAATTCTGCAATAAGCACGGACTTTGGAAGGGATAGTTCAAGGACAATACGGTTTACCGGCTGAGAACTCGATTTCAGTACAGATTCTTCTGATTCTACTCCCCGTATTCGTCCAGATAGTCCTTTACTATCCGGGGCGGTTCTTCACCGTCGGGTACGAAGATCAGCGAAACCGAGTTTATACAGTAGCGTAAGCCGGTGGGTTCCGGGCCGTCGGAAAACACATGACCAAGGTGAGAACCGCTTGAGGAGTCGAGGACCTCGATACGGGTGGAACCCCAGCTCCTGTCATCCTTAAGGACAAGCGCCTCCGGATTGATGGGCTCGTAGAAGCTGGGCCAGCCGGACCCTGAGTCGTACTTGACTTCAGAGCGGAACAGGGGCTGCCCGGTGGCGGCCGAGTAGTAGGTACCCTTTTCATAGAATTTATCGTATTGACCGGTGAAGGCCCCTTCGGTACCGGCCCGGCGCAGCACCTGGTATTGGAGGGGGGTCAGCCGCTGCTTCCACTGCTCCTCGGTGAGCTCTATTTTAACCTCTACATCGGCGTCTTCTGTTAAGACTTTCAAATCACTGCACCCCATACATTTCATCTCCTCAGCGGACTGGGCGAAAAGCGCCCCTGCTCCCGACATTAAAAGAAAGATCATAAAGGCTGGTATAGTCCTTTGGTTAATAATTATCTTACCATTCATGTCATAAATATACTAAAAAAGCGGGAAAAAGTGAACAATCCCCTGGAACAGTCGGAAGAACACCGATACTCCATAATATTCAAATATGTCTCATAGTTGACAACTCGCCTTACGGCTGAGATACTTTTCTCTTCATATCCTTCATTTTCTCAGCTCACCGGGCTGCCAGCGCCTGGACAGGTAGATAAAAGGCGTATCCAGAGCAGCTACAATGATCTTGAGGAAGTAGGTGGATAGTACGACCTGAACCCACGCCGATATCGGCATTGTTCCCAAAAGGGCGACAGAGCAGAATATCAGCGTATCGACAAACTGGGAAATCCAGGTGGAGCCGTTGTTCCTGAGCCATAAGGCTTTCCACCGCTTCCTGATAAAGTCATACAGGTAAGTGTCCAGATTTTGAGAAACCATATAGGCAAGCATCGAACCGGCGATAATCCGAATGACGGGAGTGAATATACTCTTCAGCGCCGGCTGCGCCCAATCCCAGGATGCAGGCACAAAAGCCACGGTAATCAAAGCCGCTGCAAGGCTGAACACGGAACAGAAGAAGCCCATCATAACAGCTCTCCTGGCCTCCCTGCCTCCATAGTATTCAGAAATAAGATCGGTCGCCAGAAAGATGGAGGCATATAGGACATTACCGCCTGTAGCCCCCACACCGAATATAACCATGGACTTGGTCACCAGAATATTCATCATGACCACAGCCGCACAGATAAATCCCACAAGACCAATCTTCCCGAAGAGTCGAAATATGAGGAGCAAGACGAAGAGACCGAAGACCGCCCATCCCAGAAAAAGGATCGAATTGAGCATGACGATTTAAGATAGCTGTATTTCCGCTTTTTCTCAAGTCGATAACAGCCAAAAAGGGCCGAAAACGGAAGATTGACGGACGAGAAGCATGTATACTACAATGTCCGTCTATGGACAGCCGCGCTATTCTTATTCTTTACGTCATTCTCTTTTCTCTCCGGTACATCTGGGAAAGTTTTTTGAATCTGGTAAACCAATCCCATGTTCGAAAAAACAGCGCTCAACCGCCGCGGTGGGCTGAAGGGATAATGGACCGCGAGACCTACGGAAAATCGGTGGATTATACCCTGACCCGAAGCCGCTTTTCGTTTATCTCAAACACCGCCGGCTCTCTTTTCCTTCTGGCAATCGTATTGACGGGCAGTCTCGGGAAATTGGATATCGCGCTTTCTAATTTAGGTTTGGGTATCTATACGGGGGGAGTCGTCTTCTTTTTTATCACGGCGGCGATCTTCAGCATTATCTCTCTGCCTTTCTCTCTCTACTCCCAATTTGTCATCGAAGAGCGCTTCGGTTTTAATAAAATGACCTTGAAGCTCTTCACCCTGGACATCGTAAAGGGTATATTGATCTCTTTTTTGCTGCTCACCCCACTGCTGTATGTCCTGTTTCTTTTCATGGACAGGACAGGCGGATTATGGTGGATCTATGCCTTTCTCGCCTTTTCCCTGTTTCAGCTTTTCATTTCGGTGATATACCCATCCGTCATTGCTCCTATTTTCAACCGCTTCACCCCTCTGGAAAAAGAGGGCCTTAAAGAAAAGATCGAATCATTGGCAGTGGATCTGAATTTCCGTACAAAAGGCATATTTGTTATGGACGGCAGCAAACGAACGAAACACAGCAACGCCTACTTCACGGGTCTGGGTAAGACGAAAAGAATCGTCCTTTTCGATACATTAATCGAACAGATGGATGAGGATGAGGTCCTGGCAGTGTTGGCCCATGAGATTGCTCATGAAAAAAAGAAACATATCCGCAAGCGCCTGATTCTCAACCTGGCGGCATCCTTTATCGGATTCTGGATACTGAGTCTCCTGCTTCCATACATCCCCTTTTTCAAGGCTTTCGGATTCAGCGGAACAAGCTATCACGCAGCGATCGTTCTCATCAGCTTTTGCGCCGGACCCTTTACCTTTTTCCTTCAGCCGCTCTTCGCTTTGTGGTCCAGGAAACATGAATATGAGGCGGACCGTTTTGCCGTGGAAGCCCTGGGAAACCCCTCCGGCCTGAAGGGCGCCCTGATACGTTTGAATAGAAACAGCCTGGCTAATTTGACCCCGCATCCTATTTTCAGCTTCTATTACTACTCCCACCCGACCTTGCCGGCGAGGATAGCCGCCATGGAAAAAATCGGGACTCTTGAAGGAGGAACAAAATAGTTCACTGCAAAAAGCTCTGTTTAATCTGTGTCGTTTTGTCCCTGTCCGCTAATTTCTGTGTCGACAGCGATGTACTCGTGGGCGCCAAGAAAGGGTGTAATCTCAGTGCCCTCTACGGGCCTAAACCGCCTTTCCCCCAGAAGAGACGCCCCCTGCTGGGAATCGATACCGGCTTTTGGGGCGCCGTTCCCATAGGAACCAGGCTGATGCTCCAGGCAGAGCTATCCGTAGGCACACGGGGGGACAAGATTGTCGATTCTACTGAAATCGTCCGAAGAAAACTCACATATATCGACATTCCCCTCCTCGTCCAGTGGGACCCCGGCAAATGGAGCCTTATCAAGCTTATCTTCCCCGGACTGGAAGAGCTTTTCAATACCTGGCTTTACGCCGGACCCAGGTTTTCCGCAGCCATGTGCGGAGCCGAATCTCATGAATCGGCGGAGACAAAAACTTTGATCAGCGCATTTACATATTCACCGAGTGACTATAATAACGCTGATTTCAGCCTCGTAATGGGAAGTGAATGGGAAATTCCTGTACA
>CBDUZM010000012.1:0-19737 GCA_965371685.1 uncultured Spirochaetaceae bacterium
TACGAAGTATGCCCCCAATCGATTTTATCTATTGACTCTTCAAGCGTATACTGGGAATCCAGAATAATAACATCGGCTTTTTCAAAAAAAGACTTATTTTCCTTTGTCTTCTTAAACTCTCGATCGGTGATTTCAGCATCTGTGGCAAAGATTATTACCTTGCCGCCGCTCTCAAAACGATAACAGTAAGATGCCCCGGGGTGGTTCATCTTCATCCAGGTTATTTCGGTAAAGCCTATGGAAAAAACAGGCGCCTTTATTACCTTGAAGCAAAATTTGGCCGGCAGGAGCTTCATCTCTATAGGGAAATATGGAGGCTTCATCTGCCATCGCAAATAGTCTTCAAAATTTTCATCCGGGCTATATAGGGTCAATGTGTAATCTTTCCTTAAAGCCGGTTGGAAGAAAGGCAGTCCTTGCACATGATCCCAGTGAAAGTGTGTGAAAAGGATATGAACATTCTTTTGATGGCGCCTGGTTTTTACTAAATTGACTCCCAGATCACGGATTCCGGAACCGGCGTCTACCACGATCAAATTATTATCCTCGGTGTACAGCTCCACACACGTCGTATTCCCTCCCACCGTTCCAAAAAGGTAAAGCGGCAATTTTGATAGGAAAGCTTCCCTTGTTTCTGAGCTCTTAAGATCTTTGATCTTTATTCTCTGAATTACCGCTGCTATTCTGGATCGCAATTGTTCAGTAGTAAGAGGTGTCGGGATGGAACCTCTGACACCCCAGAATTTTACTTTCATCTTCTATTGAACCTCGCTGCCTATTAGGGCGTTTGCATTATAGATAACTCAAAATTATTACTCCGGTACCAAAAGACCTTGAGTCCTTCTCATTTCCAGCCAGTACTCGATTGTCTTCCTGTTATGCTTTTTCCCTTTGCCGGTTCCGGGACATTTAGTAGAGACATTTTCCCATGCTTCAATTGACTCCAGGTTGGACTGCCAGAAGGGGTAACTTCTACACTGAAGCGGCCTCCCTGCATAGATGCTACAGCCCGTGTTCTCCCAAAAAATACAGTCATAGTTGGATTTTTCAATCAAACTGAGCCTTTTAAAGCCGCCAATGTTAACTACGCGACAGTACCGGGACACTACTTCCTCAGTACTTAGTTTGACGATTCTGGCAATGCTTTTCAAATCATCAGCAGACAGGAACACGAAACCGGGCGTAAAGCGGCAACACTTCGAGCATCGGGTGCATTGGAACCTCAGACCGTTCTCGTAAAAAAGTTTTTTCTTTGTCATGAAGGCGGTATGTTATCAAAAAGGCTTCTCAAATCGAGAAGCCTTTTTATGGGGAGAGAAGGATTCGAACCTTCGAAGGCGTCGCCAACAGATTTACAGTCTGCCCCCTTTGACCGCTCGGGAACCTCCCCAAAGAATGCATCTAAAAAATATATTTAAATGCAGTATTTGTCAAGCCACCTTTCGGATTCGAACCGAAGACCCCGAGATTACAAGTCACGTGCTCTGACCAGCTGAGCTAAGGTGGCGTATAATTACAACTACCCTTTGAGAAGATCATACTTAGAAACATAATCTTCGTTGACAGGAACTATATTAGAAGAATATTAAATAAAAGGCGGACAGTCAATATGGTCTTCCAGTTTGTATGTTGACAGGGTTAATACCTCGACCCTATCCCTGAAGACTGCCAGAGTATGCTCAAATTGGGCACAGAGGCTGTTATCTTCAGTTACTACAGTCCATCCATCATCAAGCGTCTTGACCTCTTTTCCACCAAGGCAAACAATAGGCTCAACCGTAAACACCATTCCCGGGACTATTCTCATCCCCTGATTCCGCTCACCGAAATTTGGGATGACCGGATCCTCATGTAGGGACTCACCTATCCCGTGTCCCACATAATCTTTAATCAGACTGCAGCCGTTTTTGCGAACCGCTCTGCTGATGGCGAATCCGACATCTCCTATACGCGCTCCCGCCTTTACCGCCAATATTCCCGCTGTATTTGCCTGCCACGCAGCCTTGACCAATCGATGAACATCCGGTGAAACATTACCAACAATATAAGTCCAGGTCCCGTCGCCATGCCAGCCTTCGTAAAACAGAGTAATATCTATGCTAACTATGTCTCCATTTTCCAGGATATGATCGCGTGGTATTCCGTGGGCGGCAACATTATTTACCGAAGTGCAGATTGAATTCGGAAAACCCTTGTATCCTTTGAGAGCCGATCGGGCGCCGCGTTTGGTCACAAAAGATACCACAAACCTGTCGAGATCCCTTGTGCTGACCCCGTCTGTTATATAACTTTTAAGAAACTGAAACGTTTCTTCTTAAAGGCGGCAAGTTTTTCGTATGTGTGCGACATCAATAGATGTTTTTAAAGCTATTTCCGGTTTCATATCTTATGATTTCAGAGGATTTCTTCGAGTAATTTTACTTTATCAGATTGACTGAGAGATATCGGATTTCCCAACATGCTGGAACCGGTGGCTCTTCCGGCAATTTCTTCTATCTCTGATTCAACTATGCCGAAAGATTTAAAATTCAACTCTAATTTGTAAAGCTCCAGTAATTCCTCTATCTCTGAAATCAGCCATCGTAATGGATCTTTCTCCCCGTATAAACCTGCTGTACCTAACAAGGCGGCAATATCCTCTTCAATTACAGGAGCATTAAAGCGAATAACCGGCCCTAAAAAAACCGCGCATAACAGGCCGTGGGGAATTTCGTACAGCCCACCCAGGACTGAAGCGAATCCGTGAGCAGCACCAAGACCGGAGTTCGAGAGAGCGATTCCGCTTATAAGAGACCCATACGAAGCGTTCGTTCTAGACTCCATATCTTTGGGATTGTGGACCATTGTCCTTAGGGCTTTTAACATACCGGGAAATGCATCCATAATCAAAGCTCTCGGCACAGGCTTGTTTTTTTGGGATACAAAAGCTTCGAGCAGCTGGGAAAGAGCATCCATGCCCGCTATTCCTGTCTGTCTTAAAGGCAGGCTCATAGTAAGTTCTGGATCCACTATGGCGTAAGTCGCCAGTAAATGAGGTGATCTGAAACTTTTCTTAACTCCCTGAGCGGGTACCCTGATGACGGCGTTTTTTGTGACTTCCGCACCGGTTCCTGCAGTAGTGGGCATGGCAAACCAGGGCAAACCGGGAGTTTCAAGTATCTTGCCAATACCAATGCCTTCCAGATAATCCTCGGGCCCTTCAGAAAGTGGAATGAGAGCTGAGAGAGCTTTGGCAGTATCAAGAACCGATCCGCCGCCTATTGCCAGGATCATATCCGGATGAAGTCTGCCGCAATCCTTTCGCGCGTCGTTGATTCCCTCCAGGGTGGGCTCTCCCTCCGGGCAGGGATATATTTCCACCGAAAATCGGGATAACAATTTTTCAAATTCACTTTGCCGCCCCGAAGATTTTAACCAGGAATGACCCGTTAAAACAAGGACTCTTTCTCCGAAAGGCGCAAGAAATTCGGGCAGCTTAGACCTGCTCCCCGGTCCGAAATATATTCCCTTTGGTTCCTCTAATTGAAAGCTCAGCGGCATGAATGAAAGTATATCAACTCATCTTGAAAGTTGTCAATGAAGACTATAATTGCTTGGTATGCTGAAAAACACCCCTATCGCGAGCTTTCTGTTTCAACTTTGCAGCCAAACAGTCAATAATTTTCAGGCCTGGTAAATACCTGTGTTATATGCTAGAATGAGCAGGTTTATAATAATAATGCCGGGTTTGAGACGTATTTTCATAACAGGGGAAAAAAAACGATAAATCAAGAAGTATAGACTTATTATTCCTCCAAGCAGACAGCAGTACTCGATGCTCTTGAGGAGCAATTGTTGATTTCTATCTAAAAAATCCTGAAAGTTACCGAGAAGATAAAGTCCGAGGAGGATGATCGAAAACAGAAAGAGAAAACGAATGCATCGTTCTATCAAAGAAATGATCCAATGGTCGGATATCATACCGTTCATCCTCATTATCCGGAAGTTTACAGCGTAGAATCCATTTTTGTCAATTCAACAAGCGCCGCCGGAAAAAAAATCCATTTTATTTGATCATAATAAATCAGGTGGAAGTAAAAAGGCTATTACTTAAAAAATGAAAAATCATATATACTATAAGATAAGGAGTACCAATGAAGCGACTGATTATTTCACTGATCATTCTTGTCCTGGCGGGAGCAGCGGTCTTTTTCCTCGGGTGGATTCAGATTCTCATTCCCCCCGGAACCTATACTGTTATACACACGAAAACTGGCGGCTATGATGAAGATGTGCTGCAGTCGGGAGAGTTTTCCTGGCGCATTGAAAGGCTTCTACCTACCAATATGAGGCTCTACAAATTCTCCCTCGAACCTGTAGAGATAGATATACCGTTAATCGAGGGAGTCCTTCCTTCCGGAATAATTTACGCCTCTGTAATGGAAAAGACTCCTGATTTCAGTTTCGAGATACTGTTGAGCGTGTCGTTTACTCTGATTCCCGACGCTCTTCCCCGGCTGGTTGAATACGAAAGCTTGACACCGGACAATCTATCACAGTGGTACCGAGAAACCGGCTATAATCTCGGCCGGCATATTTCTGAAATGATAAAGCAGGATCCTGCACAGTTAAGCCGACCGGAATATCAAGATAATTTATTGAGCCGGTTATCCAAAATGGCGGAATTCTCCCACCTGGAGATAACACAAATTAAGCCAATAAAGGTTCAGATACCCGATATCGAGCTCTACAGCGAAGCAAAGCGAATCTACTTTGATATTTCCCGCGCAAGAGAAGCGAAGGATCTACTCGCGATAGAGGAGGAAAAAATAAATTTGAAGATGCTCAGGGAATATGGGGAACTCCTGACAGAATATCCCGTTCTTATACAATATCTCTACCTCAAAGAGCTGAAAGGAGAAGGGATGGAAATCCTCAATATGGAGCTTCCCGATCCGAAAGAATGAACCTGAAGTCGTCGATAAGGCTCAGAACTCCTTTACAGCCAGTAATCTTCCCTCTTCTACAGAGATGCTTACTCTCTCTTCAACGGCCACATTGCTTATTCCCGCCTGACCCTTGTTCCAATTCAGTCCGTTCAAAGACCATTTCAGACCCTTCGAAGCGAGCCCTTTAACCGGTCCGAATAGAGGGAAAAAAGAAAATATCTTTCCCCCGCAGCCTTCATATTCAGCATAGTCTTGAATAATTGATACCTCTTCTCTTGAAGTAAGCCAGAGAGCCGGCTTGTATGCTCTTTCAAACAGCATAAAGATGCCAAGCAGATGATCGAGTCTTCCCCCTCCCCCGCCAACCAGGATTACTGTTTCGATTCCCTTCTCTCTCATCATTCTAAGCCCGATTTCGGTATCTGTCTCGTCTTTATCCTTAGGAAATTCCATTATACTTTCAGGTGGAAATTTGGAAAGTAAGCTTTTATCCACCAGAGAATCCATATCCCCAACCACCAGGTCAGGCTTCATCTTCAGGGTTTCTGCCAGTTCCAGCCCCGAATCTGCAGCGATTATATACGATGGATCGAAAGAATATGTTTTAAACTGTATTTCAGACGGTCCTTCGCCGCCGATGAATAAAAGTCCCGGCATTATCACCCCCTGTGAAAGCTCTATACTACCACTTCTTTTTTATAAGGTAAATTTTTTTTTCTATCTAAAGTGAATTTTTTATTTTCCGACGATAAAAGGGAACACACTGGACAGGGATGTCCGGCACATTACAGTCAAGGAGGATTGTATGATTATCAATCACAACATGAGCGCCATCTTCGCTCACCGGCAACTCAAGTTTAACAACATGGCCGTTAACAAGGACATGGAAAAGCTATCGTCCGGTTACCGCATTAACCGTGCGGGAGACGATGCTTCCGGCCTTGCCTTATCTGAGAAGATGCGCTCCCAGATCCGGGGTCTGCTCCGTGCGGAAAAGAATGCCGAGGACGGCATCTCTTTTATTCAGACTTCAGAAGGATACCTGCAGGAATCGCAGGATATTCTGCAGCGAATAAGAGAGCTCGCTGTTCAGGCATCCAACGGCGTGTATACTCCGGAAGACAGGATGATGATTCAGGTTGAGGTTTCTCAGCTGGTCGACGAGGTAAACCGAATCGCGTCCCACGCACAGTTCAACGGTATGAACATGCTCACCGGTCGATTTGCAAGAAGCACCGGGGAGAACACAATTACCGGGAGCATGTGGCTGCACATCGGCGCCAACATGGACCAGCGTGAAAGGGTCTTCATCGGAACCATGACAGCACAGGGACTTGGCATTCAGGGCCTTAATGCTCTCGCGCACTCAGCAACATTCATCTCCATCTCATCTCCCGACCGCGCGAACATGGCAATCGGTGTATTGGATGAGGCGCTGAAGAAGGTTAACAAGCAGAGGGCAGACCTGGGCGCTTATCAGAACCGCCTGGAATATGCCATGGAAGGTCTCATGATAGGCGCGGAGAATCTCCAGGCATCGGAGTCTATCATCCGGGATGCCGATATGGCTTACCAGATGGTAAATTTCGTGAAAAACCAGATCCTGGTACAAGCTGCAACTGCAATACTGGCACAGGCTAATACCAAACCCCAAACGGTTCTACAGCTACTCCAGTAAATTCCCGGCCGAAGCCCCCTGGAAAGGGGGCTTTTTTTTGCGCTATAATACAGGCTGAAATATGCAGGACACCGGTTCAATGAAAATTCCCCGTATCTTAAACGATTTTGCCAGGATATTTCATAAGAATAATTTCGAATGTTATCTCGTCGGAGGCGTGGTCCGCAATCTGCTTCTGAAAAAAAAATTGACAGACTTTGATATCGCGACTAATGCAGGCCCGAATGAGGTTCAGCGTATTTTTCACAGGGTCATACCGACAGGGATAAAGCATGGAACGGTAACAGTCCTCTTTAAGAAGGAAAGCTTTGAAGTCACTACTTTCAGGATCGATGGAACCTATACCGACGGCCGCAGACCGGATGAGGTTCGATACACATCATCCATCTTTCAGGACCTCGAGCGCCGGGACTTCACTATCAATGGACTTGCTTACAATCTTATTACTCATAAGCTTCTTGACCCGCACGAGGGGATGAAAGATTTAAAGAAGGGTATAATTCGAGCAATAGGCAGGCCTGAAGACAGATTCAGGGAAGACGGCTTGCGCCCCCTGAGAGCATGCCGGTTTGCCGCCCAGCTTAATTTTCGTATCGAAAAAGCAACTTTCAAGGCAATAAAAAAAACCACTCGGGAAGCTCTCACCGTATCCGAGGAAAGAATCAGGGACGAGATTACAAAAATACTGCTATCGGATAACCCGGTTTTCGGCTTTGAGCTTCTTGAATCCACCGGACTGCTGGCACTTATTCTTCCGGAGCTCCATGCATGTGTTGGTGTCAAGCAGGGAGATCGCCACCGCTTCGATGTTTTCTATCATAGTATTCATTCCTGCTCTGCCGCGCCTGCAGAGAATTTGATTCTAAGGCTTGCGGCACTCCTGCATGACATTGGTAAAGCTACTACTCTTACCCGGGGGGAATACGGGGAACCCCTATTTCACCGACACGAGCAGGTATCTGCTGAAATGGCGGAATCCTTTACAAGGAGGATGAAATATCCCAACACCGTTATAAAACGGGTCAGCCTTCTCATCAGGCATCATATGTTCAACTATCAAGACGAATGGAGTGATGCCGCCATTAGACGTTTCATATCCAGAGCCGGGAAGGAAAACATGGCTGACCTTATAGATTTGCGTCTTGCAGATCAGAGAGGTATGGATGCTCTTTCGACTGATACGACAAATTTAGCTAAATTCATACGACGCCTGCAGGACATTTCCGCTCAGGATACCGCTTTTAAGGTAAGAGATCTGAAAATCAATGGAAAAGACTTGATGCAGGCCCTAAATCTTCCTTCCAGCCCTCAAATTGGAGTTCTACTCCGGTTTCTGCTGGAAGCTGTACTTGAAGACCCGTCTCTCAATACACCTGATAAACTGACGGATATGGCAGGTAAATTTTACAAGGAGAGACTATCCTGAATTCTCTGTCAAAGCTTCATACGCCATACCGGCAGCTTCCTGCTCAGCTTCCTTCTTATTTTTACCTTTTCCGGGACCGTAAGTACTATTTCTTACCTCCACCTCTATCCAGAAGGTCCTGTCATGATCGGGTCCTATTCTCTTTACAATGCGGTATTGTGGATAAGTTTTAAATTTTTGTTGAACTAACTCCTGCAAAAGGGTTTTATAGTCTTTCTGGTGCCGGTCAGCTAATACAGCTTCGACTTTAGGGATGAATAGTCGCTGGACAAGACTCCTTACTGCTTTAAAACCGGAATCAATATAATAAGCCCCGATAATAGCTTCCATGCAATCGGCTAAAATCGCTTTTTTATTCCTGCCGCCTGAGTATTCTTCCCCTTTTCCGATTAATATGTAATTTTCGACTTTGAGGCTTTTTGCTATATTAGTCAGGCTGTTTTCACTTACAACAAAGGATTTTATTTTAGCCATTTCACCTTCACTACGGTCCGGTAGTGAAAGAAACAGGTATTCACTTATAATGAACCCGAGGATAGAATCACCTAAAAACTCCAGTTTCTCATTGTCATCAACGCTGCTGTTGAATTCATTGGCGTAAGAGCGATGAGAAAAAGCAAGGTTCAGAAGACGGGTCCTCCTGAACCTTATTCCTATCTTTCGCTCAAACAGCTGCAGCTCTTTGCGTCTTCTATCAGAGATTAACGGTGGGTTTATCTCGCTCCGTAAAATCAATTAAGGGATACTATTTATCTCCCTCTTTCTTTTCTACTTCTGATTGGATGTATTCAAGCGCATTACGAACTGTTTCGAACTCATTAGCCTTCTCGTCCGGTATACTGATCCCCAATTCCTCTTCGATAGCATAGACGAGCTCGTATGTTTCAAGGCTATCCGCGCCTAAATCCTGCCTGAAAGATGAATCAAGGGTGATCTTATCCGCCTCAATTTCCAAATTGTCTGCTATGAGTTTTTTCAGCCTTTCGAAAAGATCTTCCATAGCCATAAGGTTTCCTCCTGCCTCTATTTTCTCTTATGCCATTTCCTCCAGCATAAGGACTTGCTTCCCCCTATAGAATCCGCATTTCGGGCAGACTCTATGAGGAAGTATTCTATTACCACATTTATTACATTTTATTAAATGCGGTGTGCTTAAAGCCATATTTATTGATTTTCTACGTCTAGAACGAGCCTTCGAAGCTCTATTTTTTGGCGTAGCCATATAATCTTACTCCTATTCAAAGTTAGAGAAAGTTACAATATTTCAGTATTTCATGTCAAGCTTTTTTATTCTTTTCTCTTAGAGCTTTTTCCACTAAAGAAGGAACCATTCCGGATATGTCACCGCCCATCATGGCAAGCTCTTTTATCACCGACGACCTCAGCACGAAGTATTTCTTGTCTGTGGGCATGAGTATGGTTTCAATACTGGAGTCCAGTGATTTATATACGAGAGACAGCTCAAATTCATAATTAAAATCTGATAGCGCCCGTACACCTCTTAGAATGACTTTTATGCCCATTTTCTTAGCGAATTCTACGATCAAACCTTCACATATGAATATCTTTACGTTTTTAATATCTGACACCAGGGTCGACATCAAATCATATCGTTCCTCGACTGTAAAAAAGCTGCTTTTAAAGGGATGCTTGGCTATCACGATTGCTATTTCGTCAAAGAGATTCGAAGCACGCCTTATGATATCGAGATGACCGTTTGTGGGAGGATCGAAAGTGCCGGGGTATATCACTTTGAGCATGGGCTATAACCTAATGTTTATTCTCTCTAAGGTCAAGAAGGGGTGCGATTTTAACATTGGTTCGAACCATGGTGACCATTGCAACGACGGTGAAGACGAAATTGCCCAGTAAACGTAGTGTGCCGGATAAAGACGGGAGAGGACGCGGGTATTATCCTTAACAGGAATTTTCAGCCCTAGTTACGGGGCTTATCGTCTTTATGAACAGTGAAAGCTCCACGAAACATTTCACCTTTCCTGCTTTTATATTAACAGCATAAGCAATCATATGAATCACGCCAAGTCAAAGTAAATCTCCGGAGTAGAATCGTGTGATTGCTCCCTCAAAACCCCCACAGAACCGGACGAACCTAATTGAACATGTTGTCCTCAACATTCGCACGATAAAAACTATATTGAAAACTTGCCCAATTACCAAAAAGACTTTGACAAACTCCATTGATGGATATAGACTTTATTCATATGAAGATAAGAGCTGAACTTATTCTGCTTTTTACCGTTATAGCTCTACTCTTCGCCTGTACCTGTAAAAACAACGACTCGATCGAAATCACAGAGCAGGAACCGGTGGCTGCAGCAGAGATAACGACAGTTGAAAGCACACCGGAAAAAGCGCCTGAAACTGTGGTCAAAGAGGAAGAAAAGGAAATAGAAGGAGACGCTGTAAAGGAGAGTGAGGAAATAGAAGGAGACGCTGTAAAGGAGAGTGAGGCTGAGGAAGAAGAATTTATAGTAACCGAGGAATTGTACAACAAGACTTTTGACGATATTGAAGCCATTATTAATGAGCTCAACGAAGTTATCCAGAACAAAGAATATGAAAAATGGCTAAAGTATCTTACCGAAGAATATATTAAAAAAACCAGTAAATCCGAGTATCTCGGTAAATGGTTCAAGGACCCGGACAAAAGAACCCTTAAAAAGTTTTTTACTGAAGTGGTCGTACCCACAAGATCCAAGGTAAAACTGGATGAAATTGAATTTCTTGATGATAACAGCGTTTACGCCTATATTATCCACAAGGAAGAGAAATATCTTTTATATTACCTTGTAAAGATAGAAGAGGAATGGAAAATCGGTTTTTACTGATATTCCAACGATAAAAATTTGAGAGGTTAAATATGAAGTTACGAACAAGCCTGGTCGTGTTTTTTTCATTAATGTTTTTTCTTGGAGGAAATGCTCTATTCAGTCAGGAAACGAGCGAAGGAAAAAGGATCAAAACAGTTGAAGAACTGTTTTTCGAAGATCCTCACTTAGGATCGCTGCTGGAACAGGCCATTTCCATTAATAGGGAGAGCAAATTATTGGCTTTGACGGACATAAAAGAGATGCTCGATGGGGGTAATGTCAGCAATCCTGATCTTGTATTCGATATACTCGAACTTCTCTCCGCAGAAGGCGCCAGGCGGCAAGTCAGAGAGGAGAACAGGTTGATTAATTATTATCCTATCGTCAGACAGCGGGCTACTCAGCTCATAGGAAGGATGGGCAAGGAGCTCGGAGACGCCGATATCATGCAAAAATCAAAAAACACCCTGATCAGCATTCTTGTAAGTGATGAAGAGGTAATGGTAAAATCGGAAGCTGCTTTTGCCCTGGGAAACATTGCTTTCACGGATGAGTATGATCTTAAAGAGGTGATAGGCGTTCTATCGGATATAATCCAGACTCAATCCACCGTTGCGCCTGACAATAATTACGCATATGCCACGATTCTCGCTATCGATGCTATTGCCAAAAATGCAAAGGGTGTAAACAGTTACAAGGCTTACAGTGCTTTAATCAAAATTGTACAAAGCAATTATACAAAAAAGGTCAAAGACAAAGCATACGAAGTTATGCAAAATCTGAAGAGTTATTAATAATCTACCGATCGTTCTTGATCTTCGTACTGTATTCGCTTTCTAATAATGAAACGAATCGGACTGGCTGTGTTGCGAAAGGAGAGTATTCCAAAGCTTCCCTTTCCCAGGTAACAGAGTTTCTCTTTAGCATCCAGCTTTTCCATTCCTTGAATATCTTTCAAGATACAATCAAAATGGGCTGGAGTCTTGGTTACCCTATAGATTATCGTTGCCCGGTTGTCCCTTATCGGTTTATTGCACAAAGGGCATTGGGGAAACGCCTGGGATTCCCGCATTTTATCCCTGTCATTGAACTGTTTTTTAGTATTTTGCCTTCTGTTATTATACCTGGACATGTTTAATTTTTCCCAAGCAGGTTTTTAGTCAGTTCCTGGGCGATCATAGTAATGGCCCTATTCAAATACTTCTTATCATTAATCTTCTTCTTGAGTTCTTCCAGCTTCCGATAATCGATCTCTTTAGCTATTCTAACCATTTCCTTCACCAAAAGCATTCTGTAAATGAAGGATCTTCTTCATTCTTTCCGTCAACAGTATGACATCGAATCGCATGGCATAATCACGAAAATCAGGATTCTGCAGAAGATAACCGTGAGCAGCATTCAGAATCCGCCTTTGTTTTATACCATTCAGAGAGTATTCCAGAGCATCTGTCGATAAGCTGTTCCATGTTTTTACCTCTGTGAATACAACGGTCCTTCCGTCCAAAGCAACAATATCGATCTCCCCTTTTAAAGATCGGAAATTTCTCGCCAGTATCTGATAGTTAAGTTTTTTTAAAAAGCTTTCAGCATGCGATTCGCCTGCTAATCCTCTTCTCCTTCTATTCATTCTCCAGCCTTTCGACCTCTTTGGGATCGACAGCCTTTGCAATGAAGAGATCTTTCTGGCTCATAAGGTCAATCTCTTTTGTTTCTTTAATTTTATCCCCCCATTTGTCGATTAGCAACTGAAGTCTGGGTCTAACCGGTGCTGTCTCATGGTGTTCGATAACCTTGCCAATACATGAATTGTTGAGTAAAACCAGGCTTCCTATAGGATATATTCCAATACACATCAGCAGAGCTCTTAAGACTTTCGGGTCAAAATGACGGCCGTTATCACTGAGAATAGATTTCATGGCCTTGTATCCAATAATAGGGCTGCGATATGCCCGCAGATTTACCATGGCCTCAAATGCATCCGCGACTGCTACAATCCTCGCGCCCGGCGGGATTTCTTCCTTCTTAACTCCCCTGGGGTATCCCGTCCCATCCCACCGTTCCTGGTGGTTAAGAACAATAGCAGCCGTCTCTTCAGGATATCTGAGTTCCTTTAACACTATATTATAGCCAAGTATTGGGTGAGCCCGAACGATTTTAAGCTCTTCAGGAGTCAGTTTCCCTTTCTTAGACCTAATTTCATCAGGCACTTTGAGCATACCTATATCATGAAGAAGCGCTCCCGTGGCAAGCTGAATCAGACGGAAACCGTAGAGCTTCATAGTTTTGCCAATTATTGACGAAATAATGGCGTTTTTCACCGAGCTCTCTGACAGCTTGTTTACCCCCTCCCCTGGCAGAAGAATTAGCTGAGTGATGTTGTTTTGATCTTTTCCTATCGCGCTCAGCAGATTCTTAACCAGATCATCTATTTGATTTAGATCGACTTTCCTTCCGGTTTTGCTCTCTGTAAAAATTTCGTCCAGATTTTTTACCCATGATTTGTACATCCGCATTCCCTCCCGGGAGGAAAGGCGATAACTCTGTTCAGATGCAGTATGAACCCCTTTGTCCGATACGCTTCTATCTATCGAAACATCGCCATCGGTGAGAACTTCTTTAATATTCCATTTCTTTAGACGTTCGATTTCATTCTGCTTCAAGGGAAGATTAGCCTGGATTAAGATAGTATCGTTATCGATATAGACAGCCTCGGAAAATTTCATTCCCGGCCTCAGCTGCTCAATATTTATGCGTTTCATTTTCTCTCTTTCAAGTCCCTTACAAATATCAATATCTCTGCGATTATCTTATAAAAGGCTTCAGGAATGAAGGCGCCCGGCGCCAGCTCGATTAGAGATTCCGCCAGTTCAGGCTGCTTTATTATTTCCACTCCCCAATCCCTTGCGATTCTTTCGATCGCCAGAGCCAGCTCACCTCTACCACTGGCAACGATGAAGGGCGCCGGAAGCATTTCATCGTATTTAACGGCTACAGTTTTTCGCATGTTCCTATTATAATCCCGCAGGCTTTTTAAGTATAGGTATCTACACTTTTGTAGGCAAAATCTTCCATGGGTGAAAACCCGTCAAAATACCTCCCATCATAAATACTATCGTCACATTCCACTCCATGGATTTGCAGTTTTGCTTTTAATATCCCAATTTTCCTATTTGCTTTAGAAAGCATCTCGCGATTGTCACTAAAAAAATTAAGCTGGATCTTATCCTTTTTCGGTATCAAGAGGAAACTGAGGATCTCGTCATCGCCGCACAATACCTCAATTATCATTCTTCTTAATTTCAATTTATATGGATCGTAGAGTATCTTTATAGAGCCGGAATAACTTGACTGGCCGGTATGGAAGTTGTATGGAATTATAATCCAGGAATCTGTTTTTCCTTTCAGATGATTAAAAATTTGAAGAGGATTCTCCTGATCAGAAGCAGTGGGAAGAAATCTTCTCTTGATTATCTTCTTTATCTCACTGAAATCCTTTTCGGAATGATTTTTTTTTTGCCTTCGGTTCTCTCTCTCTCCTGTATAGGTTAACGATCGCAGAAGCCAATCGACGCCGTCTGAGGTAGGATCGATGCCTTTATCCAGGAGTATGGATAAAGCCCTGGCTATCCTGCTGTCCCTGGTACTTCCTCGTAAATTATACTTTTGCTTGAAACTATGCACAATGTGATTCAGGCTGGCGACAATTTCCGGGTTTACCGCTGTCTTGTTTCGAAACAGGCTGGAAATAATTATTTCCGATAGTTCCTTTGAGTCTCCGCCCTGACTTAACAAAGCATCCTGCAGGGCGCCCGGTTCTTTTAAATGCAGGTATACGCGATCTCCGGCCTGTCGGATCCAGGCCCGAAAACTGTCTCCCGCCTTTAATTTAGTCTCGGCTACCGCCGGGAATACGAGTCCGTTAAGTGAAACAGCCCATTTCTGCCCGGAAAGATGCTTGATAACTCTTACAATCACGGTGTCTCCTGATCTGAATTGCAAATCCGGCCGGGTAAAAACGTAAAAACTGTTCGACATCCGTGAAGGCTGCATCAGGATTCGTTGGTCTTACTATTACGTTCCTTTTTTCGAATAAGTTCCTTAACTTTTGCTGACTTCCCCACTCTTTCTCTGATATAATAGAGCTTCGCCCTTCTTACTTTACCGTACCTGGTCACCTCTATTTTCTGTATTCGAGGAGAGTGGAGAGGAAATATTCTTTCCACCCCGATTCCATATGAAATTTTTCTGACAGTAAAGGTTTTCTTCAATCCATCCTTCTTCATGGCAATACAGAGTCCTTCAAAAACCTGAATTCTCTCGTTTTTGCCTTCAATAATCCTGTAATGCACCTTCACCGTGTCACCAACTTTAAAGTTGTCCCTGTCATTCTTTATTTGATTCGATTCAATGGTTCTAATGAGATTCATTTTTACCAGCCTCCTTCTTAATAATTTCCATCAATTCCTTCTCCTCATTGTTCAGACCTGACTCTTTTAGAAGGTCGGGCCGGACTCTAAGGGTTCTTTTCAAGCTTTCTTTCAACTTCCATTCTCTTATCTGCTTATGATTGCCCGAGGTAAGCACATCCGGTACTTCCAGTCCCCTGAAAACCGCCGGACGGGTGTACTGAGGGTATTCTAAAAGGTTGTTTGAAAAACTCTCGTCTTTGAGCGACTCAGGTTTGATAACTCCCTCAGTCTGTCTTGCAATTGTATCTAAAATAACCATTGCCCCTACTTCCCCTGAAAAGAGTATATAATCACCAATAGATATCTCGTCTGTTACATAAAGGTCGATTATCCGCTGATCCAGGCCTTCATAATGGCCGCAGATTACGGTCAAAGACCTTTCTTCCGCCAACTCTCCGGCATATTTCTGGTTAAATCTTTTTCCGTGCGGCGCAAGATATATAACCCTCTTCCCGGAAGCTCCTATTGAATCCAGAGCGCCGGCTAACGGCTCAGCTTTAATAAGCATACCAGGACCGCCGCCGTACGGTGCATCGTCGCAAGTTTTATGCTTATCAAGAGCATATTCCCTGAAATTAATCAGATGAACCTTATTCAGATCTCTTTCTATGGATTTTCCCAGAATTGAGCTCTGGAGATATCCTTTAAACATTTCAGGGAATAGTGTAAGTATGTAAAAGATCAAAGATCTGTGACATCCTCCTTAAGGAAAATTTTTCTTTCGTTTATATCCACTTTGTCAATATAATGCTCCATTAATGGAATCATCAATACTTTCCCATCATGAAAAACCACTTCCAAAAGATCTCCCGCGCCGCTATCTATTACCGACTTTACTCTACCCACATCTCTATCGTTTTTATGAATCGAACAGGAACACAAATCTCCAACATAATACTCTCCATTGCTTAATGGGCTTGCGTACTCTCTTTCCACCCAGATAGAAGAACCTGAAATCTCTTTCGCTTTCTCCGGCGTATCCACGCCCTGCAGTTTGAGTAGTATCATGTCGCTGTGAGCACGTACCGCTTCTATCCTGTATAAAACGGGTACTCCCTTTTTTAGAAGGTACACTTCTCTCAAACGATGAAAGTGATCAAAATCTCCTGAAAAAGAACGTACATTAATGAATCCCTTTAAACCATGGCTTTTCAGAACCTTACCTATGGCCAAACGGTCCATCAATCAAGTATTTCCAGCACGACTCTTTTCCCACTTTTTACAGCGGAAGCGCTGAGAATTGTTCTAACAGCCTTGGCAATTCTTCCGTGCTTGCCAATTACTTTTCCAATATCACTTTCTGCTACCCTTAGTTCAAGTATCGTTGACTTCTCTCCCTCAATAACATTAACCTCTACTTCATCCGGGGCATCAACGAGACCTTTTGCAATATGCTCTACAAGTTCTTTCTCCACTACCAACTCCTTTCAATCAACCACGACTTGTAAGACTAATTTAATTGAAATTTCTGCTTGTTAAGCAGTCTCTTTACTGTTTTACTGGGTTTCGCTCCCTTTCCGAGCCAATCCCTTATTCGATCCTCTTTAAATTGTACTTGCTTTTCTTCAACCTCGATAGGATGGTAAATACCCACCTCCTCGATTGTCCTGCCATCTCTAGGCGCTCTTGAATCAATTACGACCATTCTGTAGTACGGTCTTTTTTTAGTCCCAAATCTCTTCAATCGTATTTTAACACTCACTCCGATCCTCCTCGATCTTTGTTTGATTTCTCATCCTGTGCTACATCCCCATCTGAGAAAGTATATCGTTCATGTTTTTCCTGTTTTTTGACATTTTTTTCATCATCAATCTAGTTTTTTCAAACTGCTTGATCAGTTTATTAACTTCAAAAACCGCTGTTCCGCTCCCTCTCGCTATTCTCCGTCTTCTTGAAGGACCGATAATACGGTGGTTTATCCTCTCATCCCGTGTCATGGATAGGATGATTGCCTCATTTTTCGTGACCTCTTTTTCGTCAAATGCATCGTCCGCAACGTTGGCCTGAATTCCCGGCATCATCTCCACCAAAGAGCGCATCCCCCCCATTTTACGCATTCGTTTTATCTGATTCAGAAAATCTTCTAGAGAAAATGTCTTAGATTGTATCTTTTCCGTTAATTCTAATGCTTCCTTTTCATCTATATTCTCCTGTGCCTTCTCGACCAGTGTAACGATGTCTCCCATACCAAGAATTCGAGAGGCAATTCTATCAGGATAAAACGGCTCCAGAGCATCGATTTGTTCTCCAGTACCGATATATTTTATCGCCTTGCCTGTGACGCTTTTTATTGAAAGAGCAGCCCCGCCCCTGGTATCGGAATCGAATTTACTCAATATTACACCGGAAAGACCCAGCTGCTCATCAAATGCTTTGGCACTGTCTACTGCATTCTGCCCGGTCATCGCATCGGCAACAAGCAATACCTCGTCCGGATTAGCGGCTTTCTTAATATCTCGAATCTCTTTCATCAAGGTATCGTCAATCTGCAGGCGTCCGGAAGTATCGATAAGCACTGTATCCAAATTTGATTTGGAAGCAAATTTAAGAGAATTTTTCACAACTGCAACGGGATTTTTAGCGCCATCTTCTCGATAGATCGCCACGCCTGTCTTCTTTGCCAGGATGGCAAGCTGTTCAATTGCCGCCGGTCTAACCAAATCCGCTGCCACTAACAGAGGCTCTCTTCCCTTATCTTTTAGTTGTTTGGCCAACTTTGCCGCAGTGGTGGTTTTTCCCGATCCCTGAAGACCTAGAAGGAGTATGACAGAGACTGTATCAGGTCCTTTTAAAGCCAGGTTTTGCGGCGAGTCTCCAAGGAGGGCAACCATTCGATCATAGAGAAGCTTGGCAAACTGCTGCCCTGGGGAAACTGCTCTCAACACCTTTTCTCCCAAGGCTTCTTCGGTAGTCTTGTTTATAAAACGTCTTACCACCCTGAGATTTACATCTGCCTCGAGTAATGCAATTTTTATCTCGTTTATAGCATCTTGTATATGTTTTTCAGATATATACGCTTTTCCGCTTATCTGTCTGAGTATGTCTGATAATTTTCCGCTAAGCCTATCCAGCATGTCCGCCTCTTAAAAGTCAGAACTAATATATATATACAAACCTGGTAAATGTCAATATTGCTTAGTACTACCGGATCTTGAAAATATGGCGATCAAGCAGTCTGCTTTTTTCATAATCTGCTTGAGAGAGACTGCTGTCGGGAAAATCCCGATATACCCTGGCATACGCATCGACTGCGCGTTTGAAATCTCTGAGTTCCGACTTCTCTTCGTATAACCTGCCGGTAAGGAAAAGAATTTCATCCATCAGCGTACTTCCGGAAAAATCGTGTGCCAGTTCTTCCAGTATATCGCGAGCCTTGTAGTAATCCTTTTTGTCCAAAAGATACCTTGCAAGGGCAAGCCGGTCTATCTCCTCTTTCAATCGGTTCACGTCATTACTGAAGTTGAAATATCTCCTCAGTGTAGAATAATCATCCAGGGCAATGCAGGATCTGACAATTCCGGATAGAGCTTTTTGGGAATACTCCTCCTCCGATGAACCGTAATTCTTCAACCAGAAGGCCAGAGCCTGATCATAAGAGAGCATTTCCCAATACAGCAGCGCAATGCGGTCGTTTACAAATGGTGAGTTTTCACGATAACCGGTAAGAAATTCATCCAATGCTTCCTGATATTTTCCAGCGTCGATAAGTCTTTCAGCTTGAATGTAGTCGGATTCATCTACAGGGTCCGCAGCCATGGACAGCTCGAGGTTGAAATTTTCATCGGAGAGGACTGAAACATCGATGCTTATCCTTTTCTGAAGGCCCGAAAGATTATCCTGATAGAGGAATGACAGCTCCTGTTTGCCCAAATCCACTGCTTTAAAGAGAAATACAGTTGAGTCTTCATCCAGATACCTTGTTTGAAAAGGAAGAGCATCTCCTTGATGGACATCCTCAAATCCTAAGAAAATCCACCCTTTGCCTTTAAAACTGATTTCGATGTCATCCCCCCGTCGGGCAAATATCTGCTGTCTTTCCTCATCAATACTCTCCATTACAGACAGAGGTTGTTCTGGTTGAGGGTGTGTAGGCCGGTTTTTTTCCTCAAGGTTTTTATAGCCGTTCAGGTCATCTACAGTCTGGCTGGCGGTAAGAGATTCCGTCGGCCGGATACTGCTTTCACCGGCGATCTTTTCTGAAATGTTGTCATTGCGGAAGTCCGGATTGCTGTCCGGGGGGGGAGGGATAATTTCACTGTAAATTCTAAAAGTTTTGGAGAAATATTCCTCGTCGAGTTCCAAATAAGGATCGTCCTCGTATTCTTCATCAGCACTTTCCTTCTCCTGCAGGATTAGCGTATCCGGCGATTCCGAATCATACCCGTCTGTGCAGATATCCTGACCG